>CAXSEB010000144.1:0-6252 GCA_964235805.1 uncultured Chitinophagaceae bacterium
TCACTTTACTGATGAGTGCAATACGGATCTATAAAATAATAAGAACCAAAAAGCCTGAAAAAGCACATCAACATCCACCTCTTTCCTAAGCTATCAAAGGTTGCAGCATTCTAATTTCCCCTCTTTAAATAATTGTATTTATATAGAATAATTTCTACGATCTCTCGTTATCCTTTTATTAAATCTCAAGATCATGAAATTTTTGCTTGTTGACGACCACTCTATAATAAGAACCGGCTTAAAAATGGTTATCAGTAATTTTATGGCACATTCCGAAATTGATGAAGCTATTGATGGTGATTCGGCTTTTGAAAAGGTTAAAAATAGTAACTATGAATTGATAATGTTGGATGTTAATTTACCAAATACCGATTCGATGGGTTTAGTAAGTAATGTTCTTGCACTAAAGCCGGAAACCAAAATATTAATGTTTAGTATGAATGCCGAAGATAACTATGCAAAACGTTACCTTAAACTCGGCGCAAGAGGCTACCTGAGAAAAGATCAATCTGAATACGAAATTAAAAAAGCAATTACCACTGTTTTAAATAACAAAAGATACATAAGCCCAACTCTAAGCCTTAAACTTGAAGAAGAAGCTTTCGGAAATACGACAACAAATAATCCTTTTGAGAAATTGTCTCCACGTGAGTTTGAGATCATTCAACACATTGTTCGTGGGGAGTCTGTTGGTCAAATCAGTGAAAAACTGAAATTGCATACATCAACAATAGGTACGCATAAGGCAAGGATATTTGAAAAGTTAAGTTGCAAAAATATTATTGATATAAATACACTGGCCAAAACATACAACGTGCTTCCTGCATAGCATCAGATTTTCTATAATTAATATTTCTGATTTTTACCATTCTTGTAATGGGCTAATCTCCTTGTCATTAACAGTAGGCCTTTGCTAAAATGCATCAAAGCGCCGATCGGTTTACCTATACTATCTTGCCTTTTACCGACTTAATAGTTTTATAAACCTATAGACTCTTTTGTAAGGGAAGGCATTAACCTACATTTGTCCTGTAAAAAACTTATATGGATAGCAATGATTTTCAGCGTAAAGAAAGGACGCCAAGAATATGGAGCGGTACGATACTTCTAATTTCAGGTATTCTATTACTTGCCTACAAGATAGGCGCTCCCATACCGTCATGGATATTTTCCTGGCCCATGCTGTTGATATTAATTGGCATTCTAACCGGTATTAAGAGCAGGTTTCACAACCCCGGGGCTTTTGTGGTTATTTTAGTTGGAAGCGTGTTTCTTGTTGATAGAATAACGCCGGCATTAAACTTTCAAAACTATATTTTTCCTGCAATACTTATTGGTATGGGAATCATACATATCTTAAAGCCCAAAAATACGTGGAGTAGTTCTTCCCGTGACTGGAGGCAAAATCTTTCTAAACCATCCGACCAATCAAATTATTTTTCAGGCGAAGAAGCCACTGACGCTAATCTTCTTCACCCGCAAACTTCCAATCTTAATTATGTAGACGATTCAGAATATGTGGATATAAATGCTGTTTTTGGTGGTGTAAAAAAGATCATTCTTTCTAAAAATTTTAAAGGTGGCGAGATAAATAGTTTCATGGGAGGCACGGAATTAAATCTTGTGCAGGCAGATATAAAGCAACCTATCATGCTTGTAGTAAATAATATTTTCGGAGGTACTAAATTACTCGTACCATCTAACTGGGATATAAAAAACGAACTAACTGCAATATTTGGCGGTATCGAGGATAAACGCAGCATGACCTCAGCTATGCCTGATCCTGGCAAAACTGTTATATTAAAAGGGGCATGTGTATTTGGCGGTATCGAGGTTTCTAATTTTTGAGAAACAGAACAGCGCTAAAATAAATCTTAAACATAATAAACCGATTTTATGAAGTGGTATCTTGCAAAACTTATCTACAGAATTATTTGCGGCGAAGGAAATCATAAGCCGCAATTTGATGAGCAATTAAGACTGATATGTGCAGACGATGATCTTAAGGCTTTTCAAAAAGCCCGCCTTACAGGCCATAGGGAACAGGATACTTTTTTAAATAATGCCCAAAAGTTAGTGCACTGGAAATTTATAGATGTATCTGAACTTCATGCTTTGACTGACTTAACGGATGGTGCGGAAATATATTCACGGGTTCATGAAGATGATGACGCCGACACTTATATAGAAGCCGCAAAAATGCGTGCGGCTCTTTTACTCGAAAAAGGTTTCTCAAACTTTGCGGTTAATTAAAACCAAGTAGTGCAACTCACTTTATCAGATAAAAAGTTTAAACTGCTGTTTACTGCATGGTGGCTTGATTGGGCGGTAGTTCATACAGTAGTGTTATACAACTTTTACATACCTGATACACAAGCTGTAACTGACGGTATAGTGAGCAATTTAATACTTGCAGCAAGCTGCTGGCTCATAGGTAATAACATGCGCTTTTACCTTCCCCGAAAAGAACGGTTCTGGTATATTTTGGTAATAAGTATTGTTCTTAGTCTTTTCTCGATATTTTCTATAAAATTTATTTTGGGATGGATATTTAAAGATGACAGCAACTATCTTTTATTTCTAAAAAGATCTTCTGTCATCAGGTTTTGGATAGCGTTTCTTTTAGCAGGATGCTCATCGATGATGAGCCTGTTATGGTATTCTCAAAAGGAACAGCAACAACTGGATTTGAGAAGGAGCGAAGCTCAAAAGCTGGAAAGAGAAGCAGAATTATTTAAGCTGAGACAACAATTGCAGCCTCATTTTTTATTCAATAGTCTTAACTCAATAAGTGCTTTAACCAAGTTGCAGCCAGAAAAAGCAAGGCTTATGATTCACCAGCTAAGCGAATTTTTCAGAGGCACTTTAAAAAAAGAAGAACATCATTGGAATACCTTGGAAGAAGAGCTTCAATACCTGCAATTATATCTCGATATAGAAAATGTGCGTTTTGGGCACCGGCTTAAAACGGAAGTGGCATTTACAGAGGACGCTGTTAAATTAAAACTTCCTTCTTTATTATTACAGCCCGTTGTTGAAAATGCAATTAAGTTTGGCTTATACGATACTATAGAAAATGTGCTTATCACATTAACGGCCACTGTTGAAGACAAATATTTAAAGATTGAAATAATAAATCCGTTTGATCCGGAAACTTCGCAGCCTTTGAAGGGCACAGGTTTTGGGCTGTCGTCCATCACAAGACGATTATATCTTTTGTTTGGAAGGCACGATCTGCTGCAAGTAAAAAATGACAATCATAATTTTATAACAACCATACTTATACCACAAACTGTATGAAAATTATAATTATAGATGATGAACCGTTGGCAAGAAGTATTGTGGAGGAATATTTAATTAATTACACTGAAATAAAGATTGCGGCACAATGCAGCAATGGCTTTGAGGGAATGAAAGCCATCCAACAGTTCCAGCCTGACCTGATTTTTCTGGATATACAAATGCCCAAGATTAATGGCTTTGAAATGCTTGAGTTATTTGAAGATCCGCCGCCGGTGATTTTTACAACAGCTTTTGATGAATTTGCTATCAAGGCATTTGAATCAAGTGCAGTTGATTACCTGCTTAAGCCTTTTAGTAAAGAGCGTTTTGATAAAGCCATTCAAAAGTTTCTACAACAACAGCCTGTAACAAAAGTTGATCCGGTTGTAGAACTGGCAGCGCAATCTCCCTGGCAACAGAATCGCATTGTGGTTAAAGATGGTAACAGGATAAAAATTATACCAGTGAACCAGGTTTGCTACCTGGAAGCTGCGGATGATTATGTAAAAATTGTTACTGCCGAAGGTTTTTTTTTAAAGAAAAGAACAATGAGTTTTTTTGAGCGCTCGTTATCCGCCTGGCATTTTGTGCGGATTCACCGTTCGTATATTGTAAACACTCAATTGATCACAAGGATAGATGCTTATGAAAAGGATGGCCATTTAGTTTTGTTGAACACCGGTGCAAGAATACCAGTAAGCAAAAGCGGCTATTCAAAATTGAAAGAAATCCTGGGAATTTGATCGTAACAATCTTAAACACTTTTGGCTGCTTCCCAACCTATGATGGCTGTTTTTCTTGTAGTTCCCCACATATAACCTCCAAAGGTTCCGGTTGATTGTATAACGCGATGGCAAGGTATTAAAAAAGCCACAGGGTTGTCTCCGATAGCTGATCCTACCGCTCTGGAAGCACCGGGAGCATCAATTTTCTTTGCTATATTTCCGTATGTTGCCAAGCGCCCCATAGGGATTTTTAATAGTGTTTCCCAAACCTTAAGTTGAAAACTTGTTCCTTTTAAATGCAATTTAACCTGGTTAAGCTTGCTCCAGTCGTGCGTAAAAATATAAAGGGCATTTTGTTGAATGAGATCAACCATTTGTTTGTAATCAGCCTTAGGAAAATTATTTCGCAAAGCATGTAAAGCTTGCTCATCACGATTATCAGTAAATGCCATATAACAAATACCTTTTAAGGTTGAAGCGACTAACAGCTTGCCAAACGGGCTTTCGGCAAAGCTGTAATTAATAGAAAGATTTTCACCACCGTTTTTAAATTCACCCGGCGTCATTCCTTCTATATTTATAAACAGATCATGCAAACGGCTCGTGCCTGAAAGCCCGGTTTCAAAAGCTGCGTCAAACAAAGTTGCCTGCTTTTCTTTCAAAATATCCTTTGCATATTTCAGGCTTATGTATTGCAAAAATTTCTTAGGGCTCACACCCGCCCATTCTGTAAACAGTCTTTGAAAATGAAAAGGGCTTAGGTGAATACTTTCAGCTATTTCTTCTAAAGCAGGCTGCGATCTAAAATTTTGATTTATGTAAGTAATTGCGGCGGCTATTCGGTTATAGTCGTTCTGGTCTTGCTCTTTCATATACTATTGTAATGTACAAAAGTAAAGCTGAACCGGCTGAAAGCCTACCCGAATATTGCTACGTTTAAGCTATCTGTGAAGGCATTGTAACTTGGCTTGTTTATTATAAGATGACAGCAATAGAAAATACAAATTCTATTTTCCTTAACCTATATCTTTTTATTTTTAGTTATTAAATGATAATACATGAGAGGATTTGTTCTTGCCTTATTTATACTGACATTTAGCGTGTGCCATGCGCAAAAAAATTATGAGTACACTGATACAAGAAAAAAGAATGAATCGTTCGCAAAAGTGGTGCAAAAAGATATACGGGCTGATCTGGCCACATTTACCCTATCAGGCGTTAGTGAAAGTATTAGTAAAGAATCACTTCATAAAATCCCGTTCACATCGTTTGGCTCTGATTCAATGCAATTTAATGGAGACGACATAAAGGCAACCGTTAGACTAGCCGTCTTTGATCCAGCAAAGCATAAGTTGGATTATGATGAAAAGTATCTTATAAAGATTGACAGGAAACCGTATTATGGCAGGTATGGATACTTGCCAAAAACTTATTTAAGCGGCATAAGCGTTATTATTGGAAACGACAGTGTTGCAATACCTGCAGCAGCGTATAGTGATTTGTATAATTACAACTTAACTTATAGTGATAAGGGAACAAAGCGTACTGCTAACGGAATGTACTTGTCAAAAGATGGTCGCAAAATTTATTTGTATCTTTTATGTAAAGATGATACGGGAAGCTATGAAGTAACCTGGGTTATACAAGATAAAAAATATTTGCGCCGTGTGCTTGACTATGGTTTTATGTAAAAGGTAATTTTATAATTTTTTTATGACGTTACAATCTTTTAAAGAAAGTCTATCAGCAACCCATCCTCCACAGAATATATCTGATCACCTTAAAGCGTTGTGGTATGATGCATTTGGCGAATGGGATAAGTCACATAAAGTAGTACAGGATATTGATGATACAAATGCTTGTTGGATACATGCTTACCTACACAGGAAAGAAGGTGATACTTTTAATGCAGGGTATTGGTATAATAAAGCCGGCAGACCAAAGCCTTCCTCATCTTTGGATAGTGAATGGGATCAAATAGTTACAGCGCTATTATAGTAGTTTGTGAGATAGCCAACTTCATTGTAAATTTTATCAAACATTTTAAGGAACTCTTGTATTTATAAATATGGACGAAAAAATGTACTTTTGATTTCGTTCTGATTAACCAATATTCCTCTTTAATTAGGTTGCGTGAATTTAACGATTACCAATTAAAGGCATCTCTTGCAAATCATGAAATTTATTGTTGTTCCTTTTCTTTTAGTATTTAATGCAAGTTTCGGACAGGGTTGGGAGGCTGAAG
>CAXSEB010000145.1:0-5586 GCA_964235805.1 uncultured Chitinophagaceae bacterium
GATAGTAACTGATAACAGTATTATTTGTGGCAGGATTGGGTGTATTTTGTTTTAAATATCCGCCTGAAGAAGAAGTAAATGATGTTGTAGTATTGCTTTTAATTATTAATGACTTTAATGCATTGATTTGATTTTGCAGGTCTTCATTTTTTGCGCTTAGTTCTTTTATCTGCGATTGTTGTTCCTGCATTCCTTTAATCAGGATGGGTATAAGTTCTATATAATTTACAGCTTTTACATCAATGCTTTCATTTGTTTCTTTTTGCTGCGGAATAGATGATTGGGCTATTTTTCCCTTTCCAACTATTACAGATTTTAATCCCTGCACTTTTGAATCATTAAAATCATTTTTCTCTTCTTTTACAAGGTTAGGTAATACTTGCTCCACGTCTTGCGCCAGCAATCCATAATGATAGCCCTGGGGCAAATTCATCGTTAGGTAATTGCCATCATTTCTAAACTCATAATTTTTAGGCTTCAGTTGGTTGATGATATCCATAGCATTGCTAAAATCTTTTATATTCTTTTTCAGCCTCATATCTGAGCTTATATATGAACCTGTTGAGTAAACGCTTCCGTTAAAATAAGCCGCGTAGCTTCCGGATTTGCCTGTTGCATATATTCCTCTATAGTTAGTTGAAATGAATTTTCCTGCATAAGCAGGACTACCGCTGGTTGTGGCGTATATACCAACTCCGTATGTGCTTTCGCCATATAACCCATAGTCCTCACCACTACCTTCTACACCTGTATTTCCGCTGAAAAAGCCACCTATAATATTTGAAGACCATCCATTATCTACACCCTCGCCATATACTCCAATTGGACCATGGCCACTAACTCCTGCTCCTGAATAACGCCCAGTTGCCTCTCCAATTACTGCATCGACATTGTCGTCACCACTGTGGTCATTATTAGCGTTATAACCATGAATGGTACCACCATTAATGGTACCATTTACATTAAGTGCACTTGCACCAATGGTACCATTTACATCAAGTGCACTTGTAGGTGCTGTTATGCCTATCCCAACATTGCCTGATACAAATAAACCATTAGCAGGTGGAGTTGAATTGCTGCCTATAGAAACACCCCCTGCGCTATGCACCAATAATTTAGTGCTTCCGTTTACCTGTACTCTTAATGCGTTTTCACCGGAAGGGCTGTTTATATGTAACCGGTCGGTTGGGCTTGTGGTACCAATACCTACATCTCCTGCAGCCGAGTTAATAATCATGCGCTGCACATTGTTGGTGTAAAAGCGCAGGCTTATGTTATTGGTGGTGCCAAGCTTAGAAGAGCTGGTTGCATTACTGTTGCCCGTTAAATTCCAGTATTGTGCATTGGTGTTCATTACCAGTACAAATAAAGTTGTGATTGTTAATAAAATCTTTTTCATGATGAAAGTTTTAAAGGTGATAAATAATTAAGTTTTAGAATAACAAAACTATTTTTTACAAAGTGCCTGCACAATCCCGAATATGAGTGAGAAAAAGAAGTTTGCTAAGTTGATTTGTTTAAAATAATGCTGAGAAAAATTTGCGTAAATTTCAACTTGATACTTTTTATGCCAGCACGTTCATCATTGAAAAAGTTATGGTTTGTTTTGTACCGGTTACATTCTTTTAAGAAATTATACTGCTGTTCCAAAAAGGTTTTTTTCATTATTTTTCTTTCCTTGAATTTCTTTTTTTCAACCTCCCAGAAACTTGATTCATTAAAAATGGTTTTGCTGCACGTGGCAAATCCTTCGGAAAAATCCTTCGCTCTTGCAGCATATTCCTTTTTATTATCATCTTCAAACCCTGATTCTGCAATGCTTTTAGCAGAGCAAGGTGTGCAACTGGCAGAGAGCATAAGGAACGACAGTGCTCTTGCAAACTGTTATGAATCTGTTGGATGGTGTTTCTTCCGTATAGAAAAAAAAGACAGCGCTGAATATTTTCTGCAGAAAGCCCAAACATTATTTCACCAATTAAAAATCAGGACTGACGAGGCGAAATGCCTTCTTAACTTAAGTACTGTATATAATGAACATGGGAATTATCCAAAAGCGCTGCAGTGCCTCATTACAGCACGACCGCTTTTTGAAGCAGAAAAAAATGAAAACGGTTTAGCATATGTTGACAGAACAATAGGTGTGGTTTACCGGCAACAGGGACAGTATAAGCAATCGGCTCAATATTTTCTCTCCGCTATTACTGCGTTTAAAAAATTGAATAGCGCTGCTTATCTGGCCGATGTGTATACTTCCTATGGTACTTTGTTTTGGGATGAAAATAATTATGATTCCGCTTTATATTTTTATCGCAGCGCATACAGTATTTTCAAAAACAATACAATAAATATTTCTTCGCAAGCCTATGTTGCAGAAGATATTGCAGCTGCCTTTTATAAAAAAGCAAATGAGCAGAATAACCATCCATGGATCGATTCTGCATATTATTATTACGTGGTTGCCTTAGATGCATTTACAAAACTAAATAGCCGGTCAGATGTAAAACATGAGATAATGAATATTGGGGATGTATTACGCGTTATGAGGAAATACAAGATCGCAACTGTATACCTAACAGATGCTTTTAATTATTTTGATTCTACACAGGATATGAATGGCGCTTTAACTGATGCAGATGCGCTTAGCAACTTATATAGGGATATAGGTAATTATAAAAAAGCTTATGAATATAATACGCTTGGGCAAAAATATAAAGACACTATAGATAACAGGAACCGTACAGACTCAATTGCAAAAATGTTTGCCCAATATGAAACAGAAAAGAAAGACCGCGCCATACAATTACTGAATACCCAAAAAGAACTTGATAAACAGGAAATCTCAAAACAACATATCATTGAAATTTTTTCATTGCTCGGCGTATTAATGTTAGGAATTTTATTTATTGTACTCATTAACCGCAGCAGGATGAGGCAGCAGTTGAAAGAGGTAAAGGTACGTAACCAGCTTGCAGCAGATTTGCACGATGAGGTGGGCAGTTCTCTTAGCAGTATTTTGCTGCTTAGTAAGATGGCCTCAACCAAAAAGAACAACGAAACAACCAACCTCAATATGCTTGAAAAAATATCAGGCAATACAAAAGAGGTAATAGATAAGATGAGTGATATAGTATGGATGATGAACCCAAAATACGACAAAGGTGAAAACCTTCGTGAAAAGCTTGAGCAGCACGTTATACACCTGAGAGAACTTACGCAAAGTCGTATCGAACTAAGTATTGCACCAGAGATTAGTGATATTAAATTCCCTATGGAAATAAGAAAAAGCATTTTTCTTATCTTTAAAGAAGCTCTCAATAACACCTTGAAGTACGCTGAAGCAACAGTAATTAATATTTCTGCCAATATTCCTGATAAATATATTCGTCTTATTATTTCCGATAATGGTAAAGGCTTTGATAAGTTTTCTGTTACATCAGGTAATGGTCTTGAAACAATGTCTTTGCGGGCAAAAGGCTGCAAGGGAAGTCTTGATATTCAATCATCGCAGGGGAAAGGCACAACCATAATAGCTGCTATTCCGCTCCCTTGAATTCGGGAGAAGTAATGCTGAACTTTTTTCTTCAATTTGTATAATGAAACAAAATGATAAAAAAATAAAAGTTATTGTCTTTGAAGATAACAGGCATCTGCGTGAATCACTTCAATTGCTCTTGTCATCATCATCTGAATTTGAATGTATCGGCGCATATGCAGATACGAGACATATAATAGCCGCAGTAGATAAATTAATGCCTGATGTTATTTTAATGGATATTGAAATGCCTGTAATGAACGGCATTGAAGCTACACATTTAATAAAACAAAAATTCCCTGAAATACCTGTTCTTATTCTAACCGTGTTTGATGACAGTGAAAGAATTTTTCAATCTCTGCAGGCAGGAGGCAATGGTTATTTGCTTAAAAATTCTTCTCCCGATAAAATACTCGATGCAATAAGGCAAGTGTACCAGGGCAGTTCCGCACTCTCGCCTTTAGTTGCAAAAAAAGTAATTCAATTTTTTCAAAGCGGCCTGCCGGCGCTGCAAAATGATTATCATCTTACGCCAAAAGAAAAAGAATTATTACAACATCTTGTGGATGGTAAAAGCTATAAAATGATTGCCGACGTCATGCTGGTAACATTGGAAACAGTTAAGTCGCATGTTAAAAATGTTTACCGCAAACTGCATGTGAGCAGCAGTTGCGAAGCAGTTGTAAAAGCAATTAAGCAAAAGTTGGTGTAGTTATATAAACATCATTTTTTTATTACTATTTGCTTGAATCAATTTCATCATTTACATAAGAAGGATGAATAAAGTAAATAAAAAACCTCACACTTTGTAATCTATGTGAGGTTCTTTAAAGATTGCTTATTGTTATTTTGTAATTACCATTTGTTTTGAATCAATCCTTTTATCATTTACTGATAAAGTGTAATTGTAAGTTCCTGCAGCTAATTCAGCACTTGTAATATTTATTCGGCCTTCACCTATTGTTGCATTGTAAACCTTTACAGCACTGCCTTTAGCATCTGTAATTGTAATTTGTGCCTTCCTGGTATTTTCAGGGAGATAGTAACTGATGACAGTGTTATTGTTAGCAGGGTTAGGAACATTTTGTTTTAAGTAGCCGCCTGAAGAAGAAGTTAATGATGTTAGGTTATTCCCTTTTAATATTAAGGATTTTAATTCATTGATTTGATTTTGCAAGTCGGCAATCTCTTTATCTTTAACCGTATTTATTTCCTGCATGGCTTTAATCATTATAGGTATAAGCTCCATGTAATTTACTGACTTAAATGTAATGTTTTCTTTAGTTTTTTGTTGCTCTGTAATTTGTGTACCTGCCTTACCATTATTAGCAGCGTTTAAATGCTGTTGTCTCACGTCATAAAATTTATGGGTTGATTCTTTTACAAGATTTGGTAATACTTTTTCAAGGTCTTGTGCCAGCAGACCGTAATGATTTCCCTGCGGCAAATTCAAGAAAGCATAGTTGGCATCATTTTTAAAATCATAATTTTTAGGTTGCAGCCGGTTAATAATATCCATAGCATTATTAAACTCTTTTATATTTTTCTTCAACCTTGTATCTGAGGTTATAAACATACCTGTTGTATGAACGTCACCAATAAAATCTCCGGCATATTCTCCCGAACCGCCTTGTGCCTGCAATCCTATGTAGTTATCTGAGGTGAAACTTCCGCCAATCCCATATGAGCTGAAACCAACTACCCCTATACCATTATCATTCTCTGTTCCGGTGCCTTCACCGTAAACTCCTGTAGCAGAACCGGTGCCGGAAACTCCCGTGCCCTGGTCACGGTTAAATGCTGAACCAACAACACCAACAATATCTGACTGACCTTGAATTGCATAAGGGTTGAGGGTATTCGTACTATTGAAATTTCCATCACCAAATACCTCTAATGTATGTGCAGGCGTGTGTGTACCAATACCTACACTGCTTACTACATATAAACCGTTGGCAGGAGGTGTTGCACCGCTTCCTATTGAAACTCCGCCATTGCTGTGAACAAGCAGCTTTGTTAAACCGTTTACCTGCACTCTTAAAGCGTTTGTACCC
>CAXSEB010000145.1:5607-6247 GCA_964235805.1 uncultured Chitinophagaceae bacterium
AAGGGCTGTTTACATGTAACTGATCAGTTGGGCTGGTGGTGCCAATTCCTACTAAACCTGAAGCCGAGTTAATAATCATACGCTGCACATTGTTGGTGTAAAAGCGCAGGCTTATATTATTAGTAGTGCCAAGCTTTGAAGAACTTGTCGCGTTACTGTTGCCAGCCAGACTCCAGTAAGGTGATGTGTTTTGTGTCTTTGCGCTCAAAGTCATGATAACCAAAGTTGTGATTGATAAAAAAATCTTTTTCATGTTGGAAATTTTATAAGTAAAAAATAATTGATCTGATTGAAACAGTATTTTAGAAATGGAACGACTGTAAAGAAGATAACACTAAAATAAAAAAAACTTTATAAAATAAAAGACCTTACAGGTTTTCTTTATCCTGTAAGGTCAGCCATTTTATAGCGATAATTTCAACCTATTTGGTAATTACCATTCGCTTGTTATCAATGTTTTTATTATTTACAGATAAAGTGTAATTGTAAGTTCCTGCAGGTAATTCAGCACTTGTAATATTTATTGTCCCTTCACCTTTAGTTGCATTAAAAACCTTTACAGCACTGCCTTTAGCATCTGTTAAGGTTATTTGCGCCTTGCCTGTATTCTCAGGAAGATAGTAACTGATAACAGTATTAT
>CAXSEB010000146.1:0-1692 GCA_964235805.1 uncultured Chitinophagaceae bacterium
GTACTGGCAGCACTCCATTATTTAAAGCATTATTTTTAAAAATGTCTGCAAAGAAACTTGATACTACTGCATCGAAACCTGCGCCCTGTATAGCCCATGCAGCATGTTCACGGGATGAACCACAACCAAAATTTTTTCCTGCAACCAAAATATTTCCTGAATAATTTGGATTGTTCAAAACAAAATCACGCTTTGGTGTTCCATCACTTTCATAGCGCCAATCACAAAATAAGTTTTGTCCAAAACCTTCCTTTGTTGTGCCCTTTAAAAAACGGGCAGGAATGATTTGGTCAGTATCAATATTTTCTATTGGTAACGGAACAAATGTTGATGTAACAACAGTGAATTTTTTACTCATTATTTCTTTATTGCTTTAACTCTTAACCTTATATAATCAGCATACCACTTACCGTTTTTATAATTACTCTCTCTTAATATTTCGACTGACTCATTAAGAAGATTTTCAACTTCATCTGCAGATATACTTTTAAAGAAAGCACTACCAAATTGTATTATCCAATTCTTCATTCCATCTTCACCAATTAATTCTGTGGGTCTTTCAAATTGAAGAATGTTAGCGATAGTAAATCCAACCTTTTCCAGCAACACAGCTTGTTCTGCGGCAGATGAAAAATAGTTCACTTCTATCTTTATGTTTTCTTGCCATCCATGTTTTCCCATCACTTGCTTTACTGCCTTGTGAATACTTTCAATATTGTGCTTTGCGCCCATTTCATACACCAACCTGCCTCCCTTTCTCAAACTATTATAAATGCACTCTAACACTTTTGATTGTTCTTTTATCCAATGAAATGTTGCATTTGAAAATGCTGCATCAAACTGTTTATCAAAAGAAAAATTAGTAGCATCTTTTACAAAGAACTTTACACCCGGAAAACTTTCTCTAGCCTTATTAACCATATCCTCCGAAGCATCAATGCCCGTTACAATAGCTCCAGCTTCACTTATCTTTTCTGTCAAAGTTCCTGTTCCACAACCGACATCTAAAACGGTTTCTCCTTGTTGCGGACTTAACCATGCTAAAACATCTTCGCCATACTTGGATACAAAACCATGCTTTGTATCATATAAGTCTGCATTCCATTTTAGCTCTGCCATTTCTAATTGTTCAATTCAAGATATTCTCTTATGTCCACCACTTCGCCGGTAACAGCAGCAACAGCAGCGGTCAAAGGGCTTGCTAAAAACGTTCTTGCATTCGGGCCTTGCCTCCCTTCAAAATTTCTATTAGAGGTTGAAATGCAATACTTGCCGGCGGGGATTTTATCTTCGTTCATTCCTAAACATGCAGAGCATCCTGGTTGTCGCAACATAAAGCCTGCATCTTCAAATACTTTATTTATACCTTCTTCTATTGCTTGTTTTTCCACCTGCTTACTGCCAGGCACAACCCAAACTTCAACACCATTTGCTTTGTGTTTACCCTTTACAAAAGAGGCAACCATGCGAAGATCTTCAATGCGGCTATTAGTGCAACTTCCTATAAAAACATAATCAACTTTTTTTCCTTTTAATTGCATACCAGGTTCAAGACCCATGTACTGCAATGATTTTTCATAAGAGTACTTTTCGCTTTCTTCCACCTCATTTAAACGTGGTATGTGCCCATTGATAGCAATGCCCATTCCCGGGTTAGTTCCATAAGTGATCATTGGTTCTATGTCCGCTGCA
>CAXSEB010000146.1:1702-5068 GCA_964235805.1 uncultured Chitinophagaceae bacterium
CATCACTATAAAGTTTTCTCCACTCAGCAATCTTTTCCTCCCACTGTTCGCCTGATGGAGCCATGGGCCTGCCTTTCATATAGCTAAACGTAGTTTCATCCGGAGCTATCATTCCACCTCTTGCTCCCATTTCGATGCTCATATTGCAGATGGTCATGCGTGCTTCCATTGATAAGCTACGAATGGCAGAACCTGCATACTCAACAAAATATCCTGTGGCTCCGCTTGCAGAAATTTTAGAGATGATGTAGAGAATAATATCTTTACTAACAACAGATTTACTTAGTTCGCCTTCTATGTTTATGCGCATAGCTTTTGGCTTTGTCTGCAACACACATTGCGATGCAAAAACCATTTCAACTTCGCTGGTGCCGATACCAAATGCAACAGCGCCAAATGCTCCATGCGTAGACGTATGACTATCACCACAAACAATGGTCATGCCTGGTTGTGTAATCCCTAGCTCCGGACCAATAATGTGAACGATTCCCTGGAAAGGATGACCCAATCCATAGAACTCAATATCATGGTCTTTGCAATTCTCTTTTAGCGTTTGAACCTGCACTCTTGATAGTTCTTCTTTTATGGGAAGATGCTGATCAATAGTTGGTACATTATGATCCGCAGTAGCAATAACTTGCCTGGGTCGCAACACTTTTAAGCCACGGTTTTCAATGCCCCTGAAAGCCTGCGGGCTCGTTACTTCGTGTATAAAATGCTTATCTATATACAACACTGAAGGCCCATGTGGTATTGACTTTACTACATGGCTGTCCCATATCTTATCAAATAATGTGTTACCCATTTATAGTTTCCATTTGAGGTTTATATTCCTGTGCCATTGCATTAAGATCATCTTCACAAATCTCTTTTTTTACATCAGCAACTTTTACGAAAGATTCATATAATATGTCGATATCATTGCGGTTAAACTGGTAGCCGAGTTTTTGAAAACGATAAGCCAAAGCACTGCGTCCGCTTCTTGCAGTAAGAACAATTTTAGAACCTTCAGCACCCACTTCCTCGGGATTTATCGTTTCATAGTTCAAGGCATTTTTTAAAAAACCATCCTGGTGAATACCTGATGAATGCGAGAATGCATTGCTGCCAACAATAGCCTTATTCGGCTGTACCGGCATACGCATTATTTCTGAAACCAAACGGCTCATCGGGTTCAATTGCTCGCTTTTAATAGTAGTATAAAAATCTAAATCTTTATGTTGTTTAATTATCATCGCAACCTCTTCTAATGCAGTGTTGCCGGCCCTTTCGCCCAATCCATTTATAGTACATTCTATTTGCCTTGCGCCATTTATGACTCCTTCAATTGAATTAGCTGTTGCTAAACCAAGGTCATTATGACAATGACAGGAAAGAATGGCTTTATCAATATTGGGTACATTATTTATAAGATAAGCCATCTTATCTCCATACTGGTTTGGTAAACAATAACCAGTTGTATCAGGAATGTTGACGACCGTAGCACCTGCTGCTATCACGGCTTCTACTACCTTAGCGAGGTATTCATTATCAGTGCGGCCGGCATCTTCGGCATAAAATTCAACATCATCAGTAAAGTTCCTCGCCCACTTCACACATTGTATGGCTCTTGACAGAATATCTTCCCTTGTTGAATTAAATTTTGATTTTATATGATGATCAGAGGTTCCAATCCCTGTATGAATCCTTGGACGTTTTGCATACTTCAATGCTTCGCCGGCAACTTCTATATCTTTTTGTACAGCACGGGTAAGTCCGCAAACCGTTGCACTTTTTATTGCTTTACTTATTTCGTTTACACTTTTAAAATCACCCGGAGATGAAACAGGAAAGCCTGCTTCTATAATATCAACACCGAGGTCTTCAAGTTTAAGTGCCAGCTCAACTTTTTCCTTAGTATTTAATTTGCAGCCGGGAACCTGCTCACCATCACGAAGTGTTGTATCGAAAATGAAGATCTTATTTCTGCTCATAGTAATTGAATAAAGTAAAGTAAAATTGTATACCTGCTTTGTAACAATATAAAAAGCCGTTTTTAAAAATAACCGCAAACACTATTAAAATCAAATCATTTATACATTAACTCTACAAAAGTTAACATGTTATATATTTGCTGCAACCTAAGCTGGTAAAGGAATTTACCTATCTTTAATTACAATGCCTAACAGACCGACAGATGCTTTGTTTCAATTAATAAAGTCGCTTAAAAAATCAGAAAAGCGAAACTTTAAGCTTTATGTTAAAAGAAATTCTTCGGTTGAAGATCTTAAGATTATCCAGTTATTTGATGCGCTTGATAAGATGGAAGACTATGACGAAGAACTTCTTTTAAAAAAGAACCAATCTATAAAAAAAATTCAGCTTTCAAACTTAAATGCAAGTTTATACAAGCAAATACTTAGCAGCCTCAGGCTTATAAAAGATGAAGACAATATAGATATACAATTGCATGAACAAATGGATTATGCAAGGATCCTTTTTAACAAGGGATTATTTATCCAAAGCTTGCAGGTATTGGATAAAATGAAAAAAGTTGCCCAGGCCAATAACCAGGTCACTTATCTTATGCAGGCGTTGTTTTTCGAGAAGAAGATCGAATCGCTATACATTACAAGAAGCTTGCAAAACAGGGCAGAGCAACTAACCCATGAAGCCGTGATTGTGACGGATAAGCTTGCGCTGATAACAAGGTTATCTAATCTTTCTTTACAATTATATGGCTGGTATATTAAACATGGCCATGCACGTACTGAGCAGGATGATGTTGAAGTAAAGAAGCTGCTGGATGATAGTTTGCCTGCTGATACAACAGAATGTAAAAGCTTCTATGAGAAGTTGTATTTGTATCAAAGCCTTTGCTGGTATGCATTTATACGCCAGGATTTTTTATACTATTATCGCTACACACAAAAATGGGTTGATCTTTTTGAGAAGGAACCTTATATGATTGATGTGGAAACTTCTCTTTACATTAAGGCAATGCATAACCTTATGAGCGCACATTTCGATCTCCAGAATTATGAGAAGATGACGGAAACTTTGAAGTGTTTTGAGAAGTTTTCGCATACTGATATTGTTACACAAAATGAGAACAACTTAATTCAGACTTTCGTTTACCTAAATACATCAAAGCTTAATAAGCATTTTTTAGAAGGCACATTCACTGACGGTTTAAAGCTTGTGCCCGAGATTGAAACAAAGCTTAAGGAATATAAGTTATATCTTGACAGGCACAGGGTTTTGGTATTCTATTATAAGATTGCCAGCTTGTATTTTGGAAGCGGTGACAGCAGCAAGGCAATTGATTATCTTAACAAGATAATTAACTGGAAAGTTGACCTTAGGACCGACCTGCAATGCTACAGC
>CAXSEB010000146.1:5078-6206 GCA_964235805.1 uncultured Chitinophagaceae bacterium
CTACAGCCGGTTACTTCATTTGATCTCCCATTATGAATTGGGCAATTACGACCTGATGGAATACCTAATGAAATCGGTGTACCGCTTTATGGCAAAGATGGAAAACCTCAGCATTGTTGAAGAAGAAATATTTGCTTTTCTCAGAAGATCATTTCATACATCTGCAAAAGATATAAAGCCTGAATTAAAGAACCTGCTTATTAAACTGAAAGAACATGAGCATGATCGCTTTGAGACAAGAGCATTTCTTTACCTCGATATAATTTCATGGCTGGAAAGTAAGATTGAAAATGTACCGGTACAAACAGTGATACGAAATAAGTTCCTGGAAAGAAAGCGGAGAGCCTAATATGATAAGTCGTGAACGGTGAGTGGTGCACCCTGACAATTTATAATTCATTATTCATAAATCTATACAACATACCATTTGCTTTCATAATCTTTGGAATACGATAAGCCATTGCTCATAACATGTATTTGCTTACCGCTTTTGGCATCAATATAATTTCGTTGCCCATACACCCTTATGCCATTGTTCTCCCTGGTTAAATAAATTATCAATGCATGCAACGTAGGCTGAATGTCGTGCAGCCATTGCTCTTCACTTTCTTTTACAAATGCCTGGCTCATTATAATTATGTTTTAGATGTAGTGACTTATTCCTTCTAAATATAGTAAGCGTTTATTAGTTAGATAACATCAATTGCCGCTGAGATTAAATGTTACCGGTTGCTCCCTGAATGCGTTTACCTTTCTGCCATATTGAACCGCAGGTATCCATTTGGGGCCGTTTTTAATTGCGCCTACAGCAACTCTTGCCAGTGCGGAACCTTGCATAGTAATGGCCTCAACATTTTTCGGCTTGCCTTCTTTATCTATCATAAATTTAATGCGGCACGTGCCTGATTGATTATCTTGAGTGAGCTCAGAGAAGTGCTGACTTAAATGGCTTGCTATAAATTGACTCCATGCCCGTTCTCCTCCGGGAAAATACGCTTCAGTTTATCGCTGTTGGTCTTTTCTGTCCATGTACCCTCATACTTGCCAAACCGGATCATGTCCGTACGGCGAAGCATTTCCCAGTAGAATTCAAATTCTTTGCTTTGTAGTTCTTGACATTGTTGTTCT
>CAXSEB010000147.1:0-6130 GCA_964235805.1 uncultured Chitinophagaceae bacterium
TGCGCAGGCTATCCGGGCACAAGAGGATATGAATACCAGGATGCACGCTATTATGCTTCTCACGGTGTTGATTACTTAAAATTTGATTGGTGTTCCAGTGATGGCATTAATGCAAAAGAAGCCTATGGAACAATGAGTAAAGCGCTTGCCAAAACCGGGAGACCAATCATTTTCAGTTTGTGCGAATGGGGCCAGAATAAGCCATGGGAGTGGGCTGACAGTGTTGGCCACTTATGGCGGACAACTGGTGACATCGCCAATATTTTTGAGGGAGTAAAGACTTACGGCTCATGGTCAGCATTGAGTGTAACTAAGATTATTGATTTTGAAAAAGATTTAAGAAAATATGCAGGGCCGGGGCATTGGAACGATCCTGATATGCTTGAAGTTGGTAATGGATTAACTGGAAGCGAAAACCGGGCGCACTTTACAATGTGGTGTATGCTGGCTGCTCCATTGATTGCCGGCAATGATATTACTAAGATGACAGACGAAACTAAAAATGTCTTAATTAATAAAGAAGTAGTGGATATTGATCAGGATGCTTTAGGTATCCAGGGCTTTATGTATGCATCCAAAGATAGTTTGGAGACATGGCTTAAGCCCTTGAAAAATGGAAGTTGGGCAGTGTGTTTTTTTAATCGAAGCAGAACTCCACAACCAGTTGACTTTAATTGGAAAAGTGAAGTAATCAATGATACACTTTCTAAAGCTCAATTAAATGCCTCAACAAATAATTATTCTATCCGTAATCTTTGGACAAAAAAAGCACAGGGAAATACACAAAAGCCAATCAAGGCGATCGTACCACCTCACGATGTATTGCTGCTGCAATTAACTGCTATGTCTAAAACAAAAAGGTAATCTTATAAATAGAAATGATGAATAAAAAAGGTTTGCCTTACTTTTTCCTTTTCCTCGTTGCGCTTTGCTCAAATGCTTACGCACAAAAGGTTTCAGAAAGAATAATGGTCAACCAAATCGGCTATTACCCGGTCTCTCAAAAGCTTGCCATAATTACCGGTGAAGTTTCAACAAATAACTTTTTTGTAACATCTACTAATCTTAGAGATACAGTTTTCAGAGGCGATTTAAGCGCAGCAAAACAGTCGGCATATTCATCTTTTGTAACACGTACAGCTGATTTCTCCCAGTTGAGAAACAGGGGCACTTATGTTGTAGTAGTTCCTGGTGTTGGAAATTCTTATGTGTTTGAAATAGATAATAAAGTACTACACAGCGTTGCTGTTGCTTCTCTTAAAGGGTTTTATTTTCAACGTGTTTCAATGCCTCTTGAGTTTAAGTATGCAGGCAAATGGCATCGCTCAGCGGGGCATCCTGATACAGCGGTTCTTATACATCCATCAGCAGCATCAAAAGAGCGTGTTGCAGGAACAAAGATTACTTCACCAGGCGGATGGTACGATGCAGGCGATTATAATAAGTACATTGTTAACTCTGGCATTACAATGGGCACATTGTTATCTGCTTACGAAGATTTTGCAGTATACTTTGATACTTTAAAAACCAACATTCCTGAAAGTAATGATGGTGTACCTGATGTACTTAATGAGATAATTTATAATTTGAGGTGGATGCTTACCATGCAAGACCCAAATGATGGCGGCGTGTATAATAAGTGTACCAATGCTGCATTTGATGGTATGGTAATGCCTGGTGTTACTACACTGCCGAGATATGTAGTACAAAAGGGAACAGCGGCTACGCTTGATTTTGCAGCTGTTACTGCACAGGCTTCACGCATATTAAAGAAGTATAAAAAGGCATTACCTGGCTTATCAGATAGCTGCATAAAAGCATCAGCTAACGCATGGCATTGGGCAGCGCAAAACCCTGATTCATCTTATAAGCAAAATGCTTTTAATAAGATTTATAAGCCTGAAATTACGACAGGCGGTTATGGAGATAATAACTTTTCGGATGAATGGAAATGGGCAGCTGCAGAACTTTATGTAAATACGCTTGATAAAAAATATTATGATGTTATAAGTAAATATTTAAAAGATTCGCTAACGCTGCCATCATGGTCAAATGTGGCCATGCTTGCTGATTATACTTTGCTGAGAAGGAGTGAATCACTTCCTGTACTTGTTAAAAAAGATATGCAGCTAATAAAAACCCGCCTTATTGATTTTGCAAACGAGTACATTTCTAAGGTAAACGAAAATGCCTTTCATACTATAATGGGACAATCAAAGAGAGATTTTATTTGGGGCAGTAATGCCGTTGCCGCCAATGAAGGTATTGTTCTTATAAATGCATACCTGGTTACAAAAGATAAAAAATACCTTGATTATGCCCTCACTAACCTGGATTATATTCTAGGAAGAAATGCAACCGGCTATTGTTTCTTAACAGGCTCTGGCAGCAAATCTCCTATGCATCCGCATCACAGGCAATCTGTTGCAGATGGCGTTGTAGAGCCGGTTCCGGGCTTGCTGGCCGGTGGCCCAAATCCAGGTCAGCAGGATAAGTGTCATTATGATTTCTCTGAACCTGAAACTTCTTTTTCGGATGAGGATTGTTCTTATGCATCTAATGAAATTGCCATTAACTGGAATGCACCTTTTGTGTATCTCGCAAATGCAATTGAGGCATTAACTGGTAAATTCTGACGTTATCTTATTTAAATTTAGAAAGCACGTCATTCATCATCGCAACAATCTTTTCATTCATAAGATTACCAATGCTGCCTTCATGTGTGTGATGTAAACCTTTGCTTATGTCGAAATTAAATTCGCCTTTATCAATTTGATTACCAACTTGCTGGTATGCTTCTCTGAAAGAAACGCCTTTATCTACTAACTCATTCACAGCTTCTACGCTAAAAATGTATTTATATTTTTCATCGTTAAGAATATCGTCTTTGACCTGGATGTTAGTAAGCATAAGCACTGCCATTTGTAAACATGATTTTAATTCCTGGATAACAGGAAACAAAATTTCTTTGGTTAACTGGAGATCACGATGATATCCTGAAGGCAAATTATTTATAAGAAGTGTTAACTCATTTGGCACAGATTGAATGCGATTACATTTGGCTCTTATCAGTTCAA
Organism: uncultured Chitinophagaceae bacterium; assembly: GCA_964235805.1. Lineage (GTDB taxonomy): Bacteria > Bacteroidota > Bacteroidia > Chitinophagales > Chitinophagaceae > Ginsengibacter. Next base: position 3,078 of record CAXSEB010000147.1, read on the forward strand.
ACACATCAGGATTTTTTTTATGAGGCATAATGCTGCTGCCGGTAGTAAACTCTGAAGGAAAGAAAATAAAACCAAAGTTCTGGTTAAGATAAAGACAGCAATCCATTGAAAGTTTACTAAGTGTTGCCGCAATACTGCTTAAACCATATGAGACAATCTTTTCAGTTTTGCCCCTTGTCATTTGCGCATATACAGAGTTATAGTTTAGGGTTGAAAAGTTTAGCATTTTAGTGGTTAATGTTCTATCCAAGTTAAATGAAGAACCATAGCCAGCGCCGCTTCCAAGAGGATTTTTATTTGTTATAACGTAGGCAGCAGCAAGTATTTCAAGATCATCACAAAGGCTTTCCGCATAAGCGCCAAACCACAAACCAAATGAAGAAGGCATGGCGACTTGAAGATGCGTATAACCCGGCAAAAGTTTATTTTTGAACTTTTCACTTAGTTGAATAAGCAGATCAAATAATGGTTTTACTTCATCTTTTATTTTTGAGATCTCTGCTCTTAAAAATAGTTTTATATCAACAGCTACCTGGTCGTTCCGGCTTCTGCCGCTGTGAATTTTTTTGCCAATATCTCCGATACGTTGCGTTAGCAGTAACTCAATTTGTGAATGAACATCTTCAACATCATGGTCAAGTTTGAATTGTGAATTTTGGATTTCATTAAGAATTTCTTCCAAAGTTTTTATAGCTATTGCTGCTTCTTCTTTTGTCATCAAACCAACCTCACCTAACATCTTTACATGAGCAATAGAACCCTGCACATCATACTCAGCAAGCATCTGGTCAAACTCTTTATCCTTGCCAACAGTAAATTGTTCAATGCCGGTTTTTGCTAAGCCGGTACTATCTTTTTGCCACAGTTTCATAATAACTGGTTTAGTAATTTTATGTACAAGTCAATCCCTTCTCTAATTTCATCTATAAGAATAAATTCGTCTGCACTATGGCTTCTTGCAGAAAAGCCCGGGCCCATTTTCAACGCCTGAAAATTCATTAGTGCTTTATCTGAAGTTGTCGGTGAGCCATAATAAATTCTACCTAAACGTAATCCTGCCTTAACTAAAGGATGATCTACAGATATTGATGAAGAGCGAAGTCGTGTGCTTCTTGGCGCTATTTCACTTTTAATATTTGATGTAATTGTTTCTATAATTTCTTCAAAAGTGTATAATTCATTTACCCGAACATCAACAAGGAATGTGCATTTTGCAGGTACTACATTATGAGCCTTATTTTCGGTGTCAATATTTGTTACAGTCATTTTTACCGGCCCTAACAAGTCTGAAACTTTTGGGAACTTATAGTTTTGTATCCATTCTATATCCTTTATGGCTGTGTAAATTGCGTTGTCTCCTTCATCCCTGGCGGCATGCCCGGCTTTTCCTGTTGCTTTACAATCCAGTACCAGCAAGCCTTTTTCTGCTACAGCCATTTGCATTTGAGTAGGCTCACCTACAATACATCCCCATCCCTTAAAGGGAAGCTGACCATTGGATAATTTTAAAAATTTATCATTCTTTAATACAGCTTCAATACCATTATGGCCGGAGATTTCTTCTTCAGCTGTAGCGGCTAAAACGATATTATATTTCAAATTCTCTTTATCATGAAAATATAAAAATGTTGCTATCAGAGAAACAAGCCACCCGCCAGCGTCATTACTGCCAAGGCCGAATAATTTACCATCCCTTTCATAAGGGAAAAAAGGATCAAGTGTATAACCAGAATTTGGCTTTACTGTATCGTGATGAGAATTGAGCAGAAGAGTAGGCTTACTTGTATCGAAGAATTTATTGCAAGCCCATAAATTATTTAAATGCCTTTCTGCAGCTATATTTTTTGAAGTGAGGAAGTTCTCAATAATACTTGCAGTAATATGTTCTTCTTTACTGAATGAAGGCGTTGCTATTAGTTGCTTTAACAGCGCAATGGCTTCATCCTGCAAAATTGTAATACTGCTGTCTTTAATTGATAATGGTTGTTCCTGCTTCACCTTTTATTAGTTGATGTAGATTTTCAGCCTTGCCAATAATTACTTTCTTTACACCATTATTTAATGCAGCGAAAGCATTGTCAAGTTTTGGTATCATGCCGGCAAAGATTACTCCTGACTCTTTTAATTCTTTATATTGATCTTTATCAATATTTCTTATAACTGTATTCTCATCGTCAGCGTTTTTAAGTACACCACTTTTTTCAAATGAATAGATTAGAGTGACATTAAAAAAATAACTCATCGCTTTTGCAATTTCCTGTGCTATAGTATCAGCATTGGTATTTAAAAGCTGCCCTTTTTTATCATGCGTAAGTGGTGCAATAACTAAAGAAAATTTATGATTTAGTAATGAACATAGAAGAGTTGTATTGATGCTTTCTATATCTCCAACAAAGCCGTAATCAACGTCTGCTTCTATTGAAAGTGAGTCCTGCACACGTTTATGAGCCTGTATTAAATTTCCGTCAGCACCAGTTAACCCAATAGCGTTGCAATTAAATGCCTGTAATTGCGCTACAATATTTTTATTGATGTAACCTCCATAAACCATTGTCACGATTTTCAATGTCTCAGCATCTGTTATTCTTTTACCATCAATCATTTGCTGAGGAATATTTAATTCAGACGCCAGTTGAGTGGCCAGTTTACCGCCACCATGAATTAAAATCTTCTTCCCTTTTACTTCTGAAAAATCTTCTAAAAAAGAAAACAGTTTATTTTTGTCATCAATGATATTTCCTCCAATTTTTATTACCGCAATTTTTTCCATACTGTGTTTATACTTTCGCAAGTATCTCTGATAGCACTGCCTGCGCCGCCCATATTCGATTACCTGCTTGTTCGGTAATAATGCTATGAGGTCCGTCTAAAATTTCATCGCTTAACTCTACATTCCTTCTTACAGGAAGACAATGCATTACTTTCGCATTATTGGTTATGGCCATTTTATTATTGGTGAGCATCCAGCTTTCATCAACAGTTAAAACATTGCCGTAATCAAAATAAGAACTCCAGTTCTTTACATATACAAAATCCGCATTTTTTAATGCATC
>CAXSEB010000148.1:0-6081 GCA_964235805.1 uncultured Chitinophagaceae bacterium
ATGAGTGAAGAAACAGTGATATTAATAAGCTTTAATTTGCTGACCCGATGACAACTGAAGTCTTTCAATCTATACAGCATACGTTGCCGGAGCAGCCCGGAATTTATAAGTATTTCAATGAAAAAAATGAATTGCTATACGTTGGTAAAGCAAAGCACATAAGAAAGAGAGTGAGCTCTTATTTTTCAAAAACATTTACAGGTTACAAAACGCACGAACTCGTAAAGAGGATAAATAGAATAGAATTTACTATTGTTAATTCCGAGCAAGATGCTTTTCTGTTGGAAAATGCATTGATAAAACAATATCAGCCCAGGTTCAACATCAACTTAAAAGATGATAAATCTTACCCATACCTGGTAATAAAAAATGAGCCTTTTCCGCGTGTGTTTTTGACAAGAACTAAAATAAATGATGGCTCTCAATACCTTGGGCCATTTACTTCTGTTGGTAAGGTAAGAGAGTTACTTACTTTTATTAAACAGAACATACAACTACGAACCTGCAAGCTTAACTTAACTGAAGCTAATATTAAAAAAGCAAAATTTAAAGTTTGCCTTGAATATCATTTAGGCAATTGTAAAGGGCCATGTGAAGGCTTGCAAAATGCAGAAGATTATGGAGAAGGCCTGCACCAATTAAAAAACCTTATGAAAGGAAATCTTTATCCTGTTATTCAACATTTTAAACAGGACATGCAGCAATACGCAGCTCAAATGAATTTTGAGAAAGCAGAAATAATACGAAAGAAGTTGGAACATCTTCAAAACTATAAAGCAAAATCACAGGTTGTTAATGAGCACATAAATAATGTAGATGTTTTTTCAATTTTAAAAGATGAAGACATTGCTTATGTAAATTATCTCGTTGTAAATAATGGAACAATTGTACAAACAAAAACCATTGTGCTTGAACAAAAACTCGATGAAACAGAAGTAGAGGTGCTTTCGTTTGCAGTTGCACAACTGCGGGATACCTTCAATAGCGAAGCAAAGGAAATTATTGTACCGTTTAATATCAGTTTTCCAAAAGAAGGTGTAGTTATAACCGTTCCAAAATCCGGCGATAAAAAAAAGCTATTAGAACTATCAGAAAAAAATGTAAACTATTTCAGGCAGGAGTTGAAAGAAAAAAAGATGCTGCAGCTTAATGAAAAAACGGATATTGAAAAACATCAGATTCTTACAACCCTTCAGCAACAACTTCATTTGCCAGATATACCTACGCACATCGAATGTTTTGATAACTCAAACTTCCAGGGAAGTTATCCTGTTTCTGCGATGGTTTGTTTTATAAATGGAGTACCGGATAAAAATAATTACCGCAGGTTTAATGTAAAAACTGTAACTGGTATAAACGATTTTGCAACAATGAAAGAAGTTGTTTTAAGGCGATATAAAAGAGTGATTAATGAAAATCTTCCAATGCCTCAATTAGTAATAATTGATGGCGGCAAGGGGCAATTAAGTGCGGCTGCAGAAAGCATTAAACAACTAGGGCTGGAAGGTAGAACAACGCTAATCGGGCTTGCAAAAAACGAGGAAGAAATTTTCTATGAGAATGACCAGCAATCCATTAAGTTGCCCTGGGATAGTGATAGCCTTAAATTGATAAGGCGAATTAGAGATGAAGTACACAGGTTTGGCATCGCATTTCATCGTAACCAGCGCAGCAGGGGAACGTTTGTAAATGAATTAGAATTTATAAAAGGAGTCGGTAAATCAACTGCCGATAACCTGCTGAAAAAGTATAAGTCAGTAAAAAACATCAAGGAACTTTCAGTGGAAGAATTAAGTACCTCGGTTGGAATGGCCAAGGCAAAGATTATCTTAGATCATCTAAACAAGAAAGAGGAACTAAATTGATGTTTTTATAATATAAGCAAACACCTTATGCTTCTAAATCCACTTCCTCAGAATAGCTGATTGTTGAATTCCATGTATGCAGATTAGTTCTCCGCAATGTATTTCACAAAACTTCGCTTGGCAATTGGAAGCAGTGTTTCTTCAAGCGGATAAGCTTGTGCACTTTCAATATTATATACCGCAGGATTAGGCAACTGCCTGCGATTTCGTATCAACTCTGCTTTTATGTTTTCAGGAGAATTACTTACTGAGCGCATCCAGCGATTAACAAAATCAGTTCGTATACCACGATACTTCTCATCATGCTTTTCAAAAATAGTCAGGTGATATTCATACGCAACTGTATTATTAAAGCGACCATCATATATCAAGAGATAACCTTCATTTATATCGAGCGGAACAAGGCCTACAGGTTCAATATTTAATTTAGCTTCTACAGATTCATATATTTCTGCACCGTTTTGTATAGTGGATTTCATTTTCTGTGCTGAATAATTTATGATTTCCTCAAGTTCTTTCATAAGCTCATTATCTTCAATCATTCTTTCATATACCAACTGAAGTTTCTGCATATTTACCTCAGTAAGCTGTTTAGGAAAATGCTCCTGTAAAAATTTCCTGTTCTCTCTAAATGCCACGATATTATTGTAATGGAAAATGATGTCGGCTAATTGTGGATAGAGCTTATTCTCATTAAAAAAAATATTTACATGCTGCAGGTAAGCAAGCAATGTATATTTTTTCTGTTCAAAATCAATATACCCTTCGGTGAACCAGGTTTCAGATAAAGCCTTCATGCTATAAGGTTTAAAATATAATTGAATTTACAATTTTCGATCTTACAATTTTAAACGATTAATCTTCATTTTTGTTTTGCCGACTTTAAGCGAGGTAAACCGGCCGTCAGAACCAACTTGATAACAACTTCAATTTTTTCAATCAAGATCAAGACTTTATTTAATTGAAGTTCTTATACCAAAAATATCCAGCGGTTTCCTTCAAATACATATCCCAACCTGTAAGTGCTGATAGCTGTGGTATAAAAGATGGAACATTAAAACTGCCTCTGCCAGCAATATAATTACATGGATATTTAATAACAGGTATGCCTGCCTTTTCAAACAATAAAGAAGCTCTCGGCATATGATGTGCAGAAGTGATAAGCAAATATGGAGACTTTAGTTTTACAGAATCCAGAATTTGCTTGGCATTTACGGCATTATCAAAAGTATTGTTTGACTTGTCTTCAACAAAAATTGCTGAGTCAGCAACTCCCATGCTTATTAGCTCATTTCGAACCCATGCGCCTTCACGGAAGTTCTTTTTGTTTCTTTTCCCATTACCTCCGCTGATCAAAATGTGAGTGATGTTACCAAGCTTATATAATTTAAGTACTTGTATATATCTATCCGCTGTTGCATTGAAATAACCATTTTCATTATCGTCGGTACTGGCGAATCCGCCAAGAACAATACCACAACTATATAAAGAGCCAGACCCTAAAACGATTGGCGCAGGCTGCCATTTTTTAGCGTACAAATTCAGAAGCCATGCATTACTAAAAATTAAAAAAATACACAAAGCCAAAATCATGCATAGCCGCCTTAAAAAAGTTTTACGAACAAGCAAACCGGTGATAAGTAGTATGATTATCCAATTTACCGGCGACAACAGAAAAGCCAAAACAGACGAACCTACCTGGTGCATTCGTTACAAATTAATGAATCGATTTTATAAAATTAATTAAAGTAACGCAGGCAGTATCTTAAACGGTTATATTTGATACACTTGCTAATATGAATATGCGTTAAAACATGCAAGGTTGAATATTGTAATTGCAACATCACGAAAGTACTTGCATAGATAAGAAAGAATATGGGTCTATAGAGAATTCGTATTCTAATACGGCATCCGTTTCACCTAATTGAAGTTCTATAAATGATGATGCTTCTATTATTTCGCGGAGATATAATTTCTTATTATTTGCCAGAGGTTGCTCAAAAATTTCAGGAAGAATTTCCGGTAAAAGGCCATTCCAGCAGGCTGATATCAATTTTTCTTTATCAGTAAAATTATTATAAGCAGACCCGGTTGCGGTTTCTGAAAATTCACGTGCTGTAAAACTTGTGCCTGTTACAAGCAAAATTTCCTGTTGCAAATAATTTGTTTCCATAATTTATTTTTTTAGACGCACCTATTTTAAGACTTAAAATTTTCTTAATAGAAATAAGCTTAACACAAAATATTCTGTTAATACTTTCATCAATAAAGTAGGAAGGGATTGATACCGGTTACATGCTAAATACTTCTATCAGAAATATATTAACTGCATTTGTAGTAATTAAAAAGATAATGGGAAACTTTAGAAAGATTGATGTGCTGATAGTAAATTTACATAACAATTTATTTATTTGCAAGTGTTCTCAATCCGGAACAAACAATTTTTTTATGCGGCGAATTCTCAGGCTTTTCTTAATAGCTTCTTGCTTTCAGTTGTTAAGTTGCGAATCTTCAAAAAAAATTCTCAAACAAGCTTCTGCGCTACCGGCAACAGCATTGCAACCTTATGGAAGATCAGCAATCAATGATGTCGGCAGTCTTGAACTTATCAGCTCTGCAGCACACTTCGGTTTTAGCTTTGAAGGGAAAGAATGCAAGATGTTTGTTTCCATACCTGATGAGAAAGCACATAATTATCTTCAATATGTTCTAGATGGTATTTATCAAAAAAGAATATTAATTGCCGGAAATAATAAACAACCAATTATACTGACAGCTCTGGCAGATGGAAAGCATACTATCTGGATATACAAAGCTACAGAAGCAACAACAGGGCCTATATTCATTCAAAAAATTACAGGAAAAAAAATAAAGGCTATCCGTAATCCTGCGGCTCCTTTAGTTGAATTTATAGGTAATAGTATTACGTGTGGTGCTGCGGCTGATGACTCCGAAGTGCCTTGCAATGTTGGTGAATATCATGATCATCACAATGCATATTTTGCTTACGGACCCAGAGTGGCAAGAGCCTTAGGTGTAAATTTTATGGTAACCAGTGTAAGTGGAATTGGCATATATCGCAGCTGGAATAGCGATGGACCCGCCATGCCACAGGTTTATGAAAAGACCGGCTTACAAGAGAATGATAACCGGTTATGGAATTTTGATACTTACACTCCGAAAGTGGTTAGTATAGCCCTGGGAACAAATGACCTGAGTAATGGTGATGGCATAAAAAAGAGATTACCTTTTGACAGTTCTACCTTTGTAAGTAATTATATAAGATTTGTACAATTGGTGAAATCTAAATATCCCAAGGCAAAAGTAGTTTTACTTAACAGTCCTATGATTGATGGACAAAAGCGAATGCTATTACAAAACTGTTTGGAGGCTGTGAAGGTGCATATTGATGTATTGTACCCGTCCGCCAAAAGTGTGGCGCTATTCACTTTTAAACCAATGCAGCCACATGGTTGTTCCGGGCATCCAAGTGTGCAGGATCATGCTCTGCTTGCTACAGAACTTATCCCGTTTTTCAGGCAACTTTTACAGTAACATTTTCTTGCTTCCCATCTTTCATCACACTATTGCACTTTGTATGAAAATTTACGAGAGTACTACAGTTCTTTTACTATCTGCACCGTAAAACAACAGTTGCAAAACAGAGCATTAATGCGCTTGCGCTTCGTTAATTTTGAAAGTATCTTTGTATTAGAAGTTAATGGTAACAACAACTATTCTCATTGTCCAATCCGTGTAAAGCCTTTACCAATCCAGGGAAAAGCCGAAAAATCCAATATCCGTAATCGTTAAAATTCAGTAAAAGTCCTAATCAATAACCGATAAGTTCGTTTATTATTAAGCCTTTTAAACTACAATGTATTTACCGCAAGGGGGCCTTATTATTTTCTACCAAATTCATTTGCGAATTTATTTAATTGCTCAGCAGAAATAGTCTTATTACCGTCATCGATAATTATCCTGTAGAGAAACTTTGCAGAACTGCCGTTCTTAAGTTCTAAATTTTTAGAAGATTTCCCATTTGTAAATATTGCTTCCCCCAAAGGGTTCGCTGCAAACAAACCATAACCCCGTGCATGCCAGAAAGTAGGATAATTAGGATTTGACGGGTGGTCAATAATAGCAACGCTTACTGAATCATTTCCAATTTTTCCATATACTTTACACCAGCGGGCCCTCGTGCTCCATACGGTAT
>CAXSEB010000149.1:0-6062 GCA_964235805.1 uncultured Chitinophagaceae bacterium
AAAAGCGGCGCTGCACAACATGAGAGGTAACTTCTCAGAGATATTAAAACAGTTACGGGAACAGCTCATTCAATTTTCATCTTTGGTAGAACTGGAACTTGATTTTAGTGAAGAAGATGTAGAGTTTGCAGATAGATCCAAGCTCGTTGAATTGATTGATAAAATATCCGGTGTAACCAAACAGTTACTTGATTCATTTGAGTTAGGCAACGTTATAAAAAATGGGGTATCAGTTGCCATTGTAGGTAAGCCAAACGCCGGCAAATCAACTTTGCTAAATACATTACTTAATGATAATCGTGCGATCGTTAGTGATATCTCAGGTACTACAAGAGACACAATAGAAGAAACCTTAAACATAAATGGGATTCTCTTCAGAATAATTGATACTGCCGGTATAAGAGAACACACAGCTGATACCATTGAAAACATGGGAATAACTAAAAGCCTGAAGAAAATTGAAGAGGCTGACATTGTATTGTATCTATTTGACGCAGCAAGCCTTAGTTCAACGGAGATGGAAAAAACCATGTTACAACTAACTCAACAGAACAAAAGATTTTTCCTCATTGTGAGCAAATCTGATCTTATAGATGCAGACGGACAAGAAAAAAAATTTGAAACCCTACCAGGAGTAATTTCTATTTCCGCTTTGCATAACATTGGGATAGAAGAACTTAAAGAAAAGCTTTTTTTGTCATTTTCAAATAATGCTTCTCTTACAGAAAACACAGTAATCACTAATGCCCGCCACTATCAGGCTTTATTACTTTTACAAAGTGCACTGCTGGATATTAAGAAAGGCCTGAATGATAATATTTATATTGATCTTCTCTCTCTTGAAATAAGAAAATGTCTATATCATCTTGGAGAAATAACCGGCGAGATTACAAATGAAGATCGGCTGGATTATATCTTCAGTAAATTTTGTATCGGGAAGTGATAGCCAACCTCATTCCAGTGGAGATGGTAAATAAAACTGATTTAGTGCAAATAATTGGATTAAGAGAACGTACGATATTCGGTCAATGAAAGTTTCAAATTTCGAGCGAAAGAATTCGTAAAAAGCTTTAGTTAAAACGGTATAACATTATAAATTACATCACTTTAATTTAATAATGCATGGAGGACGATAAAAGAAAATCTGTTTAAAAGTTGACAGGTCATTCTGGGAAAATGAAAGTACCTTATTCGTTTAGGAATCTATCAAACTAACAACATTAAAATTAAATTGTGAAAACACTCAAATTCTTATCGGCAATTTTACAAAAATGCGTATCACGTTTTAGTACTCCAATTTAGCCGGGGATCTACGGTGTGTTGGACTCAGAATTATGGATTAACCACTGACAACAAAAGTTATAAATAATGAATTATAAAGAATACCAGGAATTATTTGATGTGATTTTGAATGGGTCATTTACCGCTTCTCCGTACGATAGCGAGGAATATGTGGAGTATGTGAAACTAAATCAGGCACGCATGAGGCGATGGGATAAAACGTTACAATTATCAGATGAACTTTTAACTAAAATAAAAAGAATAAATAAAAAGCAGCATTGGATTATAGTCACCGAACCATGGTGTGGCGAGGCAGCCCATATAGTTCCGTTTTTAATAAAAATGGCGAAGGAAAGCGAATTCATTTCGTACGATGTTCAGTTAAGGGATAGCGAACCGTTTTTAATATCCTCTTATCTCAGCAACGGGACGAAAGGAATTCCGAAAATGATTGTTCGTGACGAAAGCAATAATGATCTATTTATTTGGGGACCAAGGCCACAAGAAGCGCAACTCTATAGAGATAACCTAAGTGCAGCAAACACAGAATTAGAAGCGATAAAACAAGCCTTACAACAATGGTATAACAAGGATAAAGGACAATCACTAACTAAAGAAATACTAAATCACTATTCCTAATTCAAGCGCACCAGAAATGAGCAGCCTCTTACAAAACCTGGTTTTTTAAAAGATCGTCAAACACATCTCTTCTTCTTATGAGTTCCGGTTTTTCATCTTTAACTAAAACCTCTGCTGGCTTCAACCTTGAATTATAGTTTGATGACATTTCAAACCCATAAGCGCCTGCGTTGTAAAAAACCAGGTAGTCACCTTCGCGTATTTCGTTCAATTTCCTGTTCCAGGCAAATGTATCGGTCTCACAAATATTGCCTGTAATAATATATTTTTTTTCCGGCCCTGTGGGGTTCGAAATGTTTTCAATATGATGGTAAGAATCGTAGAACATTGGTCTTATAAGATGGTTAAAGCCGCTGTTAACTCCCGCAAAAACAATATCTGCATTTTCTTTAATAACATCAACTTCTGTTATAAAATATCCTGCTTCGCTGACAAAATATTTTCCCGGCTCGAACCAAACCTGTAAGTGGCGGCCATCCGGATTTGGATGGTTATCAAATGCCTCGTTTACTTTTTGTGCTAATAAGGTGATGTTAGTTTCAGAATCATTTTGTTTATAAGGTACTTTAAAGCCGCCTCCAAGATCAATAAACTCCAGCTCTTTGAATTTTGGAATAATGTCAAATAATACCTCGATGCCTTTAACAAATACATCAACGTCTGTAATATCACTGCCGGTATGTATGTGTAAACCCTGGATAAAAATATTATGCCTTTCAATTATTTTCACCAACACTTCAATTTGATCAACAGGTATTCCGAACTTACTTTTATCATGGCCTGTTGATATCTTGATGTTTCCGCCACCCATTATATTTGGCCGCAACCTTACACCCACCGGGTAGCTATGTCCATACTTTTTACCGAACTTTTCAAGATTAGACAAACTGTCGATATTTATATGGACGTTAAGATTTTGCGCTTCTTCTATCTCTTTAAAAGAAATTCCGTTTGAGGTGTATAACACATTATTTGGCTGGAGACCGGCAAGCAACGCAAGCTTAACTTCATTAATAGAACTGCAATCTATATTGGCTCCAATGCTTTTAATATGCTTTAAGATATTTACATTAGTTAGCGCTTTGCATGCATAAAAAAAACGTACATCGCTGTTTATAAAAGCATTTTTAAGCTTATTAAATTGCTCTGAAATTTTTTCGGCGTGATATACATAAACAGGAGTACCAAACTCTTCTGCTATATTAATCAACTGTTCTCCTGATATTCTATGGGACATGCTGCGAATTTATGAAGACAACATCTAAGTTCTCCCAAAGGCAAAAGTTTTTTACCGTTCTTGCTAAACTTGATAGATAATGAGTAAATAGAGTAATAAAAAAGGTATGAGTCTTACGATCATACCTAAAAAATCAGAAAGTTCGCTTCTTATTCTGCATCCGTTCGGGTTGTGCCTAAATCAGGTTCTTTATTCTCAATGATAAAACCTTCCTCATCAACAGCTAAAGAAGTCTCAACCTCTTCATTAATTGCGAAATCTTCAGCTATATTATTTTCAATTTTAGTTGCTTCAACAAGCTCTTCCATCAAAACTTCTTTTATCTTAGGAAGATCGTCAGGGCTATTAATGCCAAAATAATCCATAAAACTTTTTGAAGTTGTATAGATAAGAGGTTTGCCAACAGCATCTTCATTTCTTCCCGCAATAAGCACCAGTTCCTTTTCTAAAAGTTTTTGTACGGCATAATCACAATTAACTCCTCTTATAATTTCAATCTCACTTTTTGTAACGGGTTGTTTATAAGCTATGATAGACAAAGTTTCCAGCGCAGCTGTAGACAATTTTTTTAAAAATTTATCGCCGTTTAATTGAGCTATAGTTTTATGATATTCTTTCTTGGTAAGAAATTGCCATCCGCCACCAATCTCTTTTATTTCAAATGGATAAGCATCTGCGCTATACTTTTCGCCGATGGAATTAATGGCATCATCCACCTGTTTATCAGTAGCTCTGTCCTCCATAAAGGCTAATGCATTATTAGTTAAATCGAGTAATTCGGCTGTAGAAAGTGGTTTCTCGCTTGCAAATATCAGTGCTTCAATATGAGGAATAATCTGAGAAAGTTCCATGTTAGTTAGATGATTTTGCCATTTGGCTTATAGTCACGATGGAGAAAATAATCGGCATATTAGCGAATTGTCAAATCATCAAATTAATTTCTATCCTTGCAATGCCGCGGCACCGCTTACAATCTCAGTTAATTCGGTTGTAATAGCGGCTTGCCTTGCACGGTTGTAGCTAATCTTTAAGGCTTTTAAAAGTTCGCTTGCGTTATCTGTAGCCTTATCCATTGCAGTCATTCGGGCACCATGCTCGCTGGCATTGGCATCTAAAACGGCCTTGTAAAGTTGTGTATTTAAAATCTTGGGCATCAGTTCTGCAATCAATACATCTTTGTCGGGTTCAAAAATAAAATCCTGTTGCTTTTCACCTTTTATCTTTTCCGTTTTTGCAATAGGTAGAAATTGTTCAACTATAAATTTTTGTGTAGCAGCATTTTTAAATTCGCTATACACTAACTCCACCGCATCAACTTTTCCGGCTTTAAAGTTATCAATAGCAAACTTTGCGGCGGCCTGCACATTTTCAAAACTGAGATCAGAAAAAATGTTCCAGTAGTGATCATTTACTTTAAAATTATTTTTAGAGAAATGCTCATACCCTTTTTTACCTATTGGCAAAAATTCCGCGTTGCCTTTTGCACTTTGTGCGCTATACTTTTCACGAATGGTTTGTTTAGCAAGTTTTATCAATGTACTGTTATAACCACCACAAAGTCCCCTGTCACTGGTAACCACAATAACCAATACTTTTTCGACCGGCCTTGCAACCGCTAATTCCATATTAACACCACCTTCAGCATTGCTAACAATATTGCTAAGCATCTGTTGTAACTTCTTTGCATATGGCCGCATTTGGATGATAGCTTCCTGTGCCCTTCTCAATTTAGCAGCACTTACCATTTTCATGGCTTTTGTGATTTGCTGAGTACTTTGAACGCTTTTTATCCTGTTCCTGACTTCTTTTAAGGTACCACTCATTATAATTATTTAAGGCACTCAAAGGTAAGTCAATCGCACTATAAAACCATGTTGAGGCAAATTGCATTAACTTAAAAGTTTAAGATTTTATATGTTTTACGCTACATATACACTGTGTAGTATTTCATACCTTTACTTCTATGTCAATATGACTCAAGGTTTTTTTTGCACCATATTTGACTAAGTAAAGGCTTAATAATTATAAAGTAGATTTTATGGCAGGGTTTCTCTCAAAAATATTTGGTGGTAATAAAAGTGAAAAAGATGTTAAGAAGATATCTCATTTAGTAGGCGAGATCAACGCTTTTTATAATCAATACCAAACATTAAGCAATGATGAGTTAAGAAATAAAACACAAGAATTCAGATCAAGGATCCAGGATCATCTTACCGAAATTGATCAGGCTATAGTAAGTAGAAAGCAAGAAGCTGAAGAACTTTCATCTTTGGATATTTCAGGGAGAGATTTAATTTACCAGGATGTAGATAAGATGCGCAAAGAGCGTGATCAGAAGATTGAAGAAATATTAAAACAAATTTTGCCTGAGGCTTTTGCTGTGGTAAAAGAAACTGCCCGCCGCTTTAAAGATAACATCGAACTGGTTTCTATAGCAACAGAACTTGACAAAAATCTCAGCGTCAATAAGAACTACATCAAAATTGAAGATGATAAAGCCATTTACAAAAACACCTGGACGGCTGCAGGCGGTGAAATTACCTGGAACATGGTTCACTATGATGTGCAGCTTATTGGCGGTATAGTTTTACATGAAGGCAAGATTGCGGAGATGGCTACAGGTGAAGGTAAAACCTTAGTATCTACCTTACCTGCGTATCTTAATGCGCTTGCCGGCGAAGGTGTTCACATTGTAACTGTTAACGATTACCTGGCCCGGCGTGATAGTGAATGGAATGGAACCTTGTTTGAATGGCTTGGGCTAAAAGTTGATTGTATTGATAAACATGAACCGAACAGCGACAGTCGCCGGAAAGCCTACAATGCTGACATTGTTTATGGCACAAACAATGAATTCGGTTTTGATTATTTGAGAGATAACATGGTACATTCCCCTGATGAAATG
>CAXSEB010000150.1:0-6059 GCA_964235805.1 uncultured Chitinophagaceae bacterium
GCGATAAGCGATCTCATTTCGTTTTCATATTGACCGTATACAGGCCAAAATCTTTGTGCTTCATCTGAAGTAAGTTCCAACTTCTGAGTAATAAAGGCAATCTTTAAAGCTTGAATTTTTTCAGCCCTTTTACCGCCATTTTCATTTTGCGCATTTACAAAAGAAAAGCCGCTAAAAAAGATTGTAAGTACAAGTATATATCTTTTCATGTGTCTTAATTTTGAGAATCGTTGGATTGTATCTTTTTTAAAAAGACCTGTAATGTGTTTTCATCAGAGAGGTAATCCTTTTCATCAGGCAATTCTTTTTCCCGAATACCAGTTGCAAGCATTTCCTCGTCAGCATTGCTTCCGGTGACCTCTAAATAGTTTACAATATCGGCATCAGATAGATCGGCAATACCTTTATTTATTTGTTGTTGATCTTTGTAGCTAAGAGCATCGGTAACATTTAATGATTTGATTTTTGTATCAGCAGTAACCAGGTTACTTTTTGAAGTATTGTTATTTACCAATAAAGCACCAATTGCCATGGCTCCTGTAAACATTGCTGCTGCGGCAGTTTGCCAAACAATGCTTTTCTTCTTTATAGAAACTACTTTCCCCTGTGGTTTAGCAACATTCAAAACATTTTCAGGAAAAGTTTCAAAATAACCTTCAGGAATGGTATAAACGTTTTTGTCTCTTACTGAACGTAACATTGGACTAAGCTGCGTTAGCTCTTTCACTGCATTTTCACTATCCTCAATTTTTATTTTTTGTAAAATATTTTTAGCAAGAGATTCAAAATATCCTTCAGGTATGCCAGATAACGAAACGTTAGTAGCGGGCATTGTGTGCAATAAATCGCCTTCAATTTTTTTTAAGATATTAATATTAAGCTCCTCAAAGTAATTTTCAGGAACCAGGAATGGATTTACTTTTTTTATCTCCGCTAAATAAGGCGTTACTTCTTTTAACTCGTTATATATATCAGCTGTATGTTTCATCGCAATTAAGACGTTTTATCGCCCTTAAAGTTTAATTGTTCAATATGTACTCTTCAATTTTTTTAGCTGCATGATGATAGCTGGCTTTTAAGGCGCCGGTACTCGTATCTAATACTTTACTCATTTCATCGTAAGGCATTTCATCATAATACCTCAGGTTAAAAACAATGCGTTGTTTTTCCGGAAGTTGCTGAATGCCTAACTGCAGCTTCCATTCCAGGCGGTTTGCATCAAAATTAGTATCAGCTTTTAAGCGGTTACTTAACCCATTGTCAGTATCGCTTAGAGAAATAGAAGTTCTTTTTTTTTGTTGATCAAGGTAGGTTAAACATTCGTTGGTTGCAATTCGATATAGCCATGTGTACAATTGGCTGTCTTCTCTAAAATTCTGCAAGCCTTTCCACACCTTCACAAACATGTTTTGAAGCACATCATTGGCATCGTCATGTGTAATCACCATCCTTCGGATATGCCAATAAAGTTTTTCCTGGTACTTTTTAACAATAGCGGTAAAACCCTGCTCTTTTAATGCAGGATCATTAAACATTGACAGGAGTTCCTTGTCATCTTTATGCGCCATGTGTATTATTTACCTTCACTAAATTAAAAAACCAATCCTATGATTGGTTTTTTATAAACAAGTTTAACAGACAATTTTTTTCTGCTACATTCCTTTTCTCGACATCACTTTTTCTGCAGCGGCAACAATATCAGGAACGTCTAATCCGTATTTTTTCAGCAGCTCCAGCGGTGGACCGCTTTCTCCAAATGTATCTTTTGTGCCGACATATTCAATTGGTATCGGGAAGTTTTTAGCTGCAACCTGCGCAATGCTATCGCCTAAACCTCCGATAATGTTATGCTCTTCTGCTGTTACTGCACATTTAGTTTTTGTAATAGATTTAATGATAGTATCTGTGTCCAACGGTTTTACCGTGTGAATATTTATCACCTCAACGCTTAAACCTTTTTCTTCTAAAATTTGCCCGGCCTTGATGGCTGTCCATACAAGATGACCGCATGCAAAGATACTAATGTCCGTGCCCTGGGATAAAATCTGCGCCTTGCCTATCTCAAGCACCTGGTTTTCTTCAGTGAAATTTGGCCACTTTGGCCTGCCAAATCTTAAATAAACCGGCCCCTGGTAATCGGCTATTGCGATAGTTGCTGCTTTTGTCTGGTTAAAATCGCATGGCACAATAACCGTCATTCCAGGCAGCATTTTCATCAATCCAATATCTTCAAGTATCTGGTGAGTTGCACCATCTTCACCTAGTGTTAAACCTGCATGGGAAGCGCAAATTTTTACGTTCTTATTACTGTATGCAACTGATTGACGTATCTGGTCATAAACCCTTCCGGTGGAGAAGTTGGCAAATGTTGTTGTGTAAGGAATTTTTCCGCCAATGGTTAAACCCGCAGCAATACCAATCATATTAGCCTCAGCAATACCACATTGAATAAATCTATCAGGAAAATCTTTTATAAAAGGCTGTAGCTTTAATGATCCTGCAAGATCTGCAGTTAGTGCCACTACGTTAGCATTTTTTTTCCCGGCTTCATAAATTCCTTCTCCAAACCCACCTCTCGTTTCTTTTTCGTTTTGTGGCTGAATATCTTTAAGCATAAATATTTATAGATTACAGATTACCATATTTTAATGCAAAATACGGCTTAGCTCTTTAAGGATAAAAATTAATATTACCTGACGGAAAAGAAGATGATAAAATCATTTTTACCACCTAAAAAATCAACCAGTTTAATTATTTACAAAGTTGGGATTGCTGAAAAGAGCCTCATCTTGTTTAAGTTTTAGTTCCCACTTCCATGCAGTTTCCATCATATCATCTAACGAATATAAAGGGTTCCAACCCAATGATCTTCTTGCAAATTCGTTATTAGCATATACCGCAACAACATCTCCTGATCTTCTTGGCCCAATGTTATAATTCAGTTTTACGCCGCTTACTTTTTCAAAAGTTTTTATGGCTTCTAAAACCGTTACCCCATTTCCTGAGCCCAGGTTAAAAACTTCACATGGCAGTTTGTTTTTGCCAACCATTAAATATTGTAATGCAAGTGTATGGGCATGCGCTATATCACTAACATGAATGTAATCCCGTACGCAGGAGCCATCACGTGTTGGGTAATCATCGCCATAAACCTGCATTTTAGGTAATTTGCCAATAGCGGTTTGTGTTATTGCAGGTACAAGATTAGCTGGCTTTCCTATAGGGATTTCGCCTATTTGAATTGAAGGATGAGCGCCTACCGGGTTAAAATACCTTAGTAAGATACTCTGAGCTGAAATGCTTTTAGTGGCTTCATTTACAATTTGCTCGCCCATTTGTTTCGTGTATCCATAAGGCGATTCAGCCGGTTTTGGCGGCGTTGCTTCGGTTACTGGTATTTCATCCGGGTTGCCATAAACTGTGCATGAAGAAGAAAAGATAAAATGTGGTACTGCGAATTCCTTTACACATTTTAAGATATTTACCAAAGAAAACAGGTTGTTTTCAAAATAGAGAAGAGGCTGCTCAACTGATTCGCCTACAGCTTTATATGCTGCAAAATGTATGATGCCTTCTATATCCGGATTTTCCTGGAATATGGCAAAGGTTTCATCGTAGTTGCAAAGATCCACTTTGTAATTCTTTACTTTATTACCGGTGATTCTTTCTATACCTGTTAACAGCACTGGTGTTGATCTTGAAAGGTTATCAACACTTATTACATCGAAGTTGTTTTGCAACAGATCAACTATGGTATGTGCGCCAATATAGCCACAACCTCCTGTAACTAATATTTTCTTCATTTCACAAAGAAAGATAAAATTCGTTCAATTGTATATAGATAATATAACATGGTTTTTAGGCCTTAACAAAAAGGCTTAATAGCCAATATATGCAAGCTGCGAGAAAAGCACTTACAGGTATGGTAAGTATCCATGCCCAAAGAAGATTAAACGTTACTCCCCATCTAACGGCAGAAAGTCTTTTTGTAGCGCCAACACCGATTATAGAACCTGTTATTGTGTGAGTTGTGCTAACCGGTATTTTTAGGGCTTCGGTTACAAATAAAGTTATCGCCCCTGCAGTTTCCGCAGCAACGCCTTCAAAAGGGGTTACCTTGGTAATTTTAGTCCCCATTGTTTTAATTATCTTCCAGCCGCCGCTCATTGTGCCTAAAGCTATTGACGAGTAGCATGCCAGTGGAACCCAGATTGGCATTTGTGTAAACGTAGTTATATTGCCATTTGCAATTAAAGCAGCCGTTATTATACCCATTACTTTTTGAGCATCGTTACCTCCATGGCCAATACTAAATGCCGCTGATGATAACAACTGAAAACGTTTAAACATCCTGTTAGATCTGGCCGTGTTCAGTGAATTTAAATAGAAGGTGAAAATGGCTAATGCAATAAGTATTGTGGATAGCAAGATCCATTTAAAATTTTTGCCGTAAAAAATTACTTGTGTAGTATAGGATTTAAAATGAGTTTTTTCAGCTAACACTTTCTTATCAAATTCCAGGGCATTGGCAAGAAAAACAATTACTGCTAAGATTACTACGGTAGATATAACTTTTGGTATTATACCTTTTCTAAAAGAATTTATAAACCATATTGAGATGATGTAGGCCATTATCATACCTATCACTGGCGCTATAAATATAAAAGCCACTGTCTTAAGTACGGGATCAGGATCAACAGAATGCAAGCCTGCATGCGCTATAGCTGCACCCGCAAATCCTCCAATTAAAGTATGTGAAGAAGAAGAAGGAATTCCCAGCCACCATGTAAGCAAGTTCCAGGCGATAGCTGCAAGAAGACCCGAGCAAACTACCGTCATCGTTATGTATTCCTGCTTAACTGTTTTCGCAATTGTGTTGGCAACGCCATGATCTTTAAAAATAAAAAACGCCGCAAAGTTGAATAAGGCTGCCCAAACTACTGCCTGGAACGGAGTTAAAACTTTTGTAGAAACGATTGTGGCGATGGAGTTTGCAGCATCATGAAAGCCGTTTATGTAATCAAATATGAGTGCAAGTATTATTACAATTACTAAAAGAGACATACAACTTTTTTACAGCGTCTATAATTGACTAAGCATATTTAATTATAATAGATTCAATTACGTTCGCTGCGTCCTCACATTTATCAGTAACTAATTCCATCACCTGGTATATTTCTCTTTTTTTAATAACCTCTTTTGCATCAGGTTCTGTAGCAAATAAGCGCTCAATACTCATATCAAATACATCGTCAGCCTGGTTTTCAATGCTATTTATGGCTACCATTGCATCAGTTATGCTCCGCAGATTTTTCATATTGCGAAGTTCACGTACTGCTTTTTGCACTTCGGAACAGGCGTGCTGTATAAGCTCAGCCATCTTTTGTATGCCTTCATCAGCCGGATCAACTTTATAAAAATTAATTTTTTTAGATGCCGCATAGATGTAATCCGATACGTCATCTAATGCATTAGCCAGCGAATGAATATCTTCCCGATCAAAAGGAGTAATAAAGTTTCTGCCCAGTTCTGTAAAAATCCGGTGAGTGTAATCATCGTTTATATGCTCCATATCCTCAATCTCTTTTATAAAATTTCCCCTGGTTTCAAAATCCTTTTCTCTTACTACATCTTTTAATTTGTTACCCATTTTCATTACTGTTTCTGCAACGCTTTCAAACAACTGGAAAAAGACTTTATCTTTTGGTAAAAAAATCTTTAAAAATGAGTTAGAAGCCATTGATTATTAATTTGATGGTAAAAATAAAACTAAGTATGCCGAAAGTAAAGATTTTACTTTTGTTAATGATTTCTTAACATTGGATGTATCGTTTATATTTGTTGCCACTTATACCAGATGAAACTAAACTTATATTTACCTGTTTGCTGGCTACTCTTTTTTCTTCTTATATCAGGCTTTTGTAAAGCGCAGTTTTTAATGGATATGATTGACACCAGCAGTAACCTTGGAAGATCTGTTTTATCTGTTTCAAAGCGATTTGACAATATAAGAATTGGAGGATATATTCAGCCGCAATTTCAAATTATACAACAAAAAG
>CAXSEB010000151.1:0-6028 GCA_964235805.1 uncultured Chitinophagaceae bacterium
GGAAAGGGACGCAAGCACAAGAACAAGCACAAGAGCAAGCACAAGAACAAGAACAAGCACAAGCACAAGAACAAGCGTCACAATGCAGGAGCTGATGCCGCTCGCAAAAAAGCGGCCCAACTTGTACATCCTGATATACATTTCTCTTTCCCTGTAATTACAAAGAAGAATTCTGATGCATCTGTAAGTGCAGATTTCATTAGAGAATGGAGGGATTTTATCATTGCTAATCAATATGGGAACGTATACGACTGGCTGCAACATATTGCTGCCGAAAATAAGCAGGGTAATATTACCGCAAAGGAGTGTGAAGAGATAAGCCATATAATAAACCTGAAAAGTTTTGAGAGCCAATACAAAATATTAATAATGTGGATGCCCGAATTTTTGGGCAAAGAAGGTAACAAGCTTTTAAAACTAATAGAAGAGCCGCCACCAGATACCATATTTATTTTTGTAGCAGAAGATGAAAATGATATTCTACCAACCATCTTATCCAGAACGCAACTGGTAAAAATTCCTGCTCTAGCTGACGGTGAAATTGAAGAGGCGTTAATAATTAAGAAGGGAATTGACCCAACAAAGGCAAAACAAATTTCATGTGTTGTTGAAGGTAATTACCGGGAAGCGTTACTAATTCTTGAACATGCGGATGAAGACTGGCAAAGCATTTTAAGAGATTGGCTTAACGCCATTGTTAGAGGCGGAGCCTTAGCACAGGTTAAGTGGATTGAAGATATAAGCAAACTCGGCCGGGAAAAACAAAAGCAGTTTATTCGATATTTTATTCATTTGCTGCAACAGGCAATCAGGGTACGCATGGAATCGGATTATAATGACCGCAAAGTCCAGTTAACTAACAACATTTCAAGTAAGGACAAGGATTTTGCCTTACGGCTTAACAAAATTACAAGCCTTGAAGCACAGGATGCTATTATTGATGAGTTGGATAAGGCAACCTATTATATTGAACGTAATGCGAATGCCAAAATATTATTTCATGCCTTGTCCATACGCTTCTCTTACATTATTAAGGATAATTCATTAATTTTGGTTAATTGAGGAAAAAGAAACAGGTTAGATAATAATAATCAGATTGTAGTACTTATCAATACATTATGTCACTTTATCCAATATCACGACAATATCAAGCCACACATCAATATAATAGTGCTTTACACAAACAACAAAAGCTTGAAAAAGTTACCACTTTCCAAATAACGAGGAAAGGTTTATAGGCGACGATGGACGATGAAAGATTGACACTATGAAAAGCGATTACACTATTCTGTTTACTTCCTTGTTTTAGCAGTTTTATAACTATTAATTTATTTGCAGATATGAGTTGCAGTAGTTGTGGCACCACATCAGGTGGTAAGCCCGGTGGATGTAAAAGCAATGGCGGTTGTAGCACAGGTGGATGTAATCGTTTAAATGTACATGATTGGCTGGCAAATCTTCCTTTTAGCGATCCGGAAAGCAGTTGCCGTATAGTTGAGATCTCATTTAACCATGGAAGCAGGAAGGAATTTTACCGGAATAATTCGTTGCAATATTATGAAAAAGGTGAAGTTGTGGTTGTTGAAGGATTGAATGGGTTCGATATTGGATCTATAAGCTTAACAGGCGAACTTGTACGGTTACAGCTAAAGAAAAAAGGTGTTAAGGAAGATCATCCTGACATAAAGAAAATATTAAGGCGACCCACCGATTCAGATATTTCTAAATGGCAAGAAAATAAGGCCAGGGAAAAAGATGTACTAATAAGAAGCAGGGCAATTGCCAGGCAACTAAAGGTTGATCTTAAAATGGCAGAAGTAGAAATACAGGCAGACGGAAGAAAAGCCACTTTCTTTTATATAGCAGATGATCGTGTTGACTTTAGAGAATTAATAAAGATCTATGCCGGCGAGTTTAGGGTTAAAGTAGAAATGAAACAGATAGGTGCCCGCCAGGAGGCCGGAAAGGTGGGAGGAATTGGGAGTTGCGGACGAGAGTTATGCTGCAGTACCTGGTTAACTGATTTTAAAAGTGTGAACACAAATGCCGCCAGGTACCAGAATTTAAGTATAAACCAAACCAAACTAAGTGGCCAATGCGGCCGCTTAAAATGCTGCTTAAACTATGAGCTGGATACGTACCTTGATGCTCTGCAATATTTTCCGGAAAACGCAGACTTTTTGGAAGTGGCCAAAGGCCGGGCATTTCTTATCAAGAAAGATATTTTTAGAAATCGTATGTGGTACACAATGCCCGAAAGTACCAAGCACTACCCTCTTTCGATAGAAGGTGTTTTAAAAATTCAAAAACAAAATAAAGAAGGAATAAGGCCTGAAGTTTTAGAAACAGTGGAAGTTATCAGTGGCAAACCTAAAGAAGTAGAGCCGGAATTTGTTGATGTTGTTGGCCAGATAAGCTTACGAACATTAGAAAGAAATACTCAAAAGCGCAAGGCAAAAGAAAGGGGACAACAACAATCAAAAAGACCGCCACAGCAAAACCCCAATCAAAATCAGCAACGATCTCAGCGTCCACCGCAGCCTCGCAAAAAACCCTAATATTACTTTATCCTAAAGTTAACTTATATCAGCTGATGCTTGATAGGAGGAGAATTAAATCTTGCTAACTTTGTTACATGTCTATTGATGTTTCAAACCTTACCAAAAGATATGGTGATCAAAAGGCGATAGACAATGTTTCTTTCCATATAAAAAAAGGTGAGATCGTTGGTTTTCTCGGTCCTAATGGTGCAGGTAAATCAACTACTTTAAAAATAATTACAGGATACTTGCAGTCAAACGGCGGCCAGGCTTTGGTTAATGGCTTACCAGTAACAACCGCAAGCATTGAAACCAAAAAGCAAATAGGTTACCTGCCCGAAGCAAATCCGTTATATAATGAAATGTACATCCGTGAATATCTCGGCTTTATTTTCGAAGTACATAAACTTACTGCAGATAAAAAAAAGAAGATTGATGAAGTTATAAAACTTACCGGCTTAACTATAGAACGTAATAAAAAAATTGGGCAGCTAAGTAAGGGCTATAAGCAACGGGTAGGTCTTGCGGCAGCGTTAATTCACGATCCTGAAGTGTTGATTTTAGATGAACCTACCAGTGGCCTGGATCCTAATCAAATAGTTGAAATTAGAGAAGTGATAAAAACTTTAGGCAGCAATAAAACAGTGCTTTTTTCTTCTCATATTTTACAGGAAGTGGAAGCCATTTGCGACCGGGTAATTATTATTAATAAAGGAAACATAGTTGCTGATGATCTGCTTGTGAATTTGCAATCTGAGAATAAGAAGTCTGTGGTTATAGTAAAGTTTAAAGAAGAAGTTAGGGAATCTCTTTTACAAAATATTGTGGGCGTTATACTTGTTGAAAAAGTTTATTCTCCAAATGAATTTTCAGGCTCTGGCTATAAAATAAAAACATTACATCCTGAGATCGTGAGAAAGAAACTGTTAGAAATATCGTTAGAAAATAATTTGAATATCGTATCTCTGCAAAATGAAAATTACAGCCTTGAAGAAGTATTTCGAAATTTAACGGGCTGATAGACATAAATAAAAATTAATGAGCTACATAGCAAGTATACATGCCCGCCAGATTCTAGACAGCCGGGGTAACCCAACCGTTGAAGTGGATGTATTAACAGAAAATGAATATCTCGGCAGAGCCGCAGTGCCATCTGGCGCAAGTACTGGCATACATGAGGCAGTTGAACTTAGAGATGATGATAAAAAATTATTCGGGGGAAAAGGAGTTTTAAAAGCTGTTGAAAACGTAAATGGACCTATTTCAGAAAAATTATTAGGATGGGATGTTACCGATCAAACGGGGATTGATAACATGATGATTGAGCTTGATGGCACAGCTAACAAGGGCAAGTTAGGTGCAAATGCAATTTTAGCCGTAAGTATGGCTGTTGCAAAAGCTGCCGCTTTGGAAGCCAACCTTCCGCTTTATAGGTATGTTGGAGGCACAAATGCAAAAGTGTTGCCAATACCAATGATGAATATTTTAAATGGTGGTGCGCATGCTGATAATAAAATTGACTTCCAGGAATTTATGGTGATGCCAGTTGGGGCTTCAGGCTTTAGTGAAGGTTTGCAGTGGGGTGTTGATATTTTTCATGCCTTAAAAACAGTTTTGAAAAAGAAAGGTTTTAGTACAAATGTTGGAGATGAAGGCGGCTTTGCTCCAAATATTCAAAGTAATGAAGAGGCAATTGAAACCGTACTTACTGCAATTGAGGCTGCAGGTTATAAAACCGGTTCTCAAATTAGCATTGCTATGGATCCTGCGGTTAGTGAGATGTATAGCAGTGAGACAAAAGAGTATCATTTTCATAAATCAGACGGCAAAAAACTCAGTATAGAAAAAATGGTGGATTACTGGGAAAGCTGGGTGAACCAATACCCGATTATTTCAATTGAAGATGGAATGGCAGAAGATGACTGGGATGGCTGGAAAATGCTCACAGAAAGAGTAGGTAAAAAAATTCAATTGGTAGGAGACGACTTGTTTGTTACTAATGTTACCAGGTTGCAACAAGGAATAGAGAAAGGAATTGCCAATGCTTTGCTTGTGAAAGTTAACCAGATAGGAACTATAAGCGAAACTATTAACGCAGTAAGCCTTGCACAAACAAACGGTTACAACACGATAATGAGCCACAGGAGCGGCGAAACAGAAGATACCACTATTGCAGATCTCGCCGTTGCATTAAACTGCGGACAAATTAAAACCGGTTCCGCCAGCAGAACTGACCGGATAGCCAAATACAACCAATTAATAAGAATAGAAGAATCTCTTGCAGAAAGCGCTGTTTACCCAACTGGAAAAATAAGATTTGGCAAATAATCGTTTACTCTTTTAATCTTTACAAAATGAATTTTTTTAAACACATACCCAGGTGGCTTAAAAGCAAATACCTTATAGCAGGTGTGTCTTTCATTGTATGGATGGTTTTTTTCGACCGTGACGATGTAACCTTGCAGTGGAAACGAATCAGTGATCTTAGAAAATTACAGCAAAGCGAAAAGAATATGAATGATCAAATAACTGATACAAGAAAGGAACTAGACCTTCTTAAAACAAACCCATCTACTTTAGAAAAGTATGCAAGAGAAAAGTATATGATGAAAAGAGATAATGAAGATTTGTTTATAATTGTTAAGGCCGATAAAAACCATTAATATATCTTATATGGATACAATATCTACCTTTTTATACCGTTATTAATAGGACCTGGATAAAATTTCTTTAACCCAACTGATTTACTATGTGCACAATTACACCAGAGGATTTGGTAGAATACATTTATAATGAAACTTCTCCTCAAAAACAAGATACCATAAAAGCTGCCCTTGAAAGTGACCTTCAATTACGTGAGGCTTACGAACAATTAGTTTCTGCCCAAAGGCAGTTGCTGGAAGTAAAGGATTCCCCACGTGAAGAGGTTTTGAAAAAAATATTTGATCATGCAGATAAAACATTCAAACATCTTCATTCACTTTAAAAAGTTGCATTAAAAAGTTAAATTCGTCCCGCAAAACAGTGGGACGTTTTTTTTATGAAGATCGAGGAACGCTACAGCTATGTAACAGATTATTTTACCAAAAACCTTCCCGATGCTGAAACCGAATTAATTTATGATGGAGTATACCAATTACTGGTTGCTGTTATACTTTCAGCCCAATGCACAGATAAGAGAATTAACTTAATTACTCCCGCTTTTTTTGATAAATACCCAGATATTGAACATTTAAGCCAGGCTGAAAGCGAAGAAGTGCTAAAAATAATAAAAAGCGTTTCTTACCCTAACAGTAAAACAAAGCACCTTATAGCGATGGCTGAAATGGTAAAGAACACATTTAATGGCGTAATCCCCATGACGGTTGATGAACTGGTTATGTTGCCCGGTGTAGGAAGAAAAACTGCCAACGTAATAACTTCTGTAATTGATGCCCAGCCGAATATGGCTGTAGATACGCATGTATACAGGGTTTCAGCCAGGATAG
>CAXSEB010000152.1:0-5969 GCA_964235805.1 uncultured Chitinophagaceae bacterium
GCCGCTGCCATTAAAAGCGTAAATCAGTTGCACTTTTTTATTAGCATCTTTAAGATTAACCCTGTCAAGTACTTCATTTACCCGGTCTATTTTCTTTTTATGGCTCCAGTCAGTAAACATATCTAACGGAAATTTTACGTTTCGTTCTACTGTCATACTATCAAACAATGCCGAGCCCTGAAACAGCATTCCAATTTGTTGCCTAAGCACCTTACGTTCTTCTTCAGGCATAACGCTGAAGTTTCTTCCATCATATAAAATTTCGCCACCATCTACTTCAAATAACCCTACCATACATTTCTGTAAAACGGTTTTGCCACTGCCACTGGTACCAATGATCAGATTAGTTTTACCTGTTTCCATAACAGCGCTCACACCTTTCAAAATCTTTTTATCACCGAAGCTTTTTTCTATATTTTTTAGTTCGATCATTACAATAGTATTGCGGCTAATAAATAATCTGCAAATAAAATAAGAATACAACTGGAAACTACTGCCGTTGTGCTTGCTCTTCCGATTTCCAAAGCACCTCCTTTTACGTTGTAACCGTAAAAAGCAGGAATGCTGCTGATTATAAAAGCAAAAGTATATGCCTTGGCAAGAGCAAACCATACATTTTTAGGAACAAAGCCCTGTACAAGACCTGCATCGTAAATAGCACTTGGAACAATACCGGTCAACACACTTGCAATTCTTCCGCCCCAAATACCAAGGAACATAGCAAGTACTACCAGTAATGGTATAGTTATCATTGCCCCTAAAATTTTAGGAGCTACCAGGTACGACTTTGTATTAATTCCCATAATTTCCAGGGCATCAATTTGCTCGGTTGTTCGCATATTGCCCAACTCCCCGGCTATCTTGCTGCCAACCACTCCGGCCAGAACAATACATACAAGCGTAGGTGCGAATTCCAATATCACTGTATCTCTTACAACCTGTGACAAAGTTGTTTTAGGAATCAATGGATTAGTGATTTGGTAAGCAGTTTGAGCTGCACTTACAGCTCCCATAAAAACCGAGATAATAGAAACAATTCCTAATGAACCAATACCAATCTCAACGCATTGATGCATTAGTTCTTTCCAATACATTTTAAAATTTTCGGGCTTTGTAAACATGCCCTTTATCATTAAGAAGTAGCTGCCTAAGGTTGTAAAAAATTTCATTTAATCTATTTATTGTTTTGAGCAACCAGTACCTTTTGGCTTCCGTTATTATTTCTTTTCTTCCACCACCTGGAACGTGATACGATCTCTTCTGTTTTAATATTGCCCCCTTTTATTTGCGCATCTATCACTGCAATTAATACCATATTAAATATACTGCGTACCTGGCTTCCAAGTTGTAAAATATGAACAGATTTTTTCAGACCTAACAAAATCGGGCCTATTGCGTCAGCTCCACCAACTTCCTGCAATAGGTTATATGCCATATTACCTGCTGCAAGATTTGGAAAGATCAATGTATTTACATCCTGGTTAACTAACTCACTAAAAGGATAATTATCTTTAAGAACTTCTTTATTAAAGGCAACGTTGGCCTGCATTTCACCATCGACAATTAAAGTTGGTTCTTTTTCTTTTACGATACTTCTTGCCTTTGCTACCAACTGTGCTTCCGGAGAATCACTGCTTCCAAAATTAGAATAACTTAACATTGCAATAATCGGTGTAACTCCAAAATGCCTTACTTCTTTCGCTACCAATAATGTGATATCAGCAAGTTCCTCAGCTGTAGGATTAAAATTAACTGTAGTATCAGCAAGAAAAATCGGACCTCTCTTTGTCATTAATATATACATGCCCGCAACCTTTTTTGCACCTTCTTCAATACCTATTATTTGCAACGCAGGACGTACAGTATCAGGATAATTTTTTGAAAGGCCTGATATCATTGCATCAGCATCGCCGGTTTCTACCATCATGCAACCAAAATAATTCTGGTCACGCATTATCTTTTTTGATTCATAAAGATTGAAGCCTTTACGCTGCCTTTTTGTAAAGAAGATTTCTGCATATGCTTTACGCTTTTCCTCCATCTCATCACTTTTCGGATCAATTACCGGAATACCTTCGAGGTTGATACCATTATCAGAGGCAATCTTTTTAATTCTTTGTTCATTGCCTAATAATATTGGGTATGCTACACCTTCATCCTGTGCAAGCTGTGCAGTTTTAAGAATTTTCTGATTTTCTGCTTCTGCAAACACTACTCTTTTAGGAGACTTCTTTGCTTTGTTACCAATAATCCTAAACAACTGGTTATCTATCCCTAATCTTTTATTTAGATCAACCAGATAAGCATCCCAATCTGTTATGGGATATTTGGCCACACCACTTTCAATAGCAGCTTTAGCAACAGCAGGCGCAACTGTTGTTAATAGTCTTGTATCAAGCGGCTTAGGTATGATATAGTTTGGGCCGAATACAATTGTTTTTTCATTATAAGCCATCGTTACAATATCGGGAACGGGTGAACGGGCAAGTTCTGCCAAAGCGACGACTGCAGCAAGTTTCATGGCTTCATTTATTTGCGTAGCCCTTACATCAAGAGCTCCGCGAAAGATATAGGGGAAACCCAAAACATTATTGACCTGGTTGGGAAAATCACTTCTGCCGGTTGCCATAATAAGATCGTTGCGGCACGCCATAGCTGTTTGATAGGGTATTTCAGGATCAGGATTAGCCATGGCAAAAACGATAGGATTCTTTGCCATACTTTTTACCATCTCTGCTGTTACAACATTGCCAACACTAAGTCCGATAAATACATCTGCATCTTTCATAGCTTCCGCAAGGCTCATATCTTTATTACGAACAGATGTGGCAAACTTCGCTTTATTTTCATCAAGATCAGTTCTGTCGGAATGAATGACGCCTGTTTTATCGAACATGATAAAGTTGGCAGGGTTTGCTCCGAGGCTTTGATATAATCTTACGCAAGCCATAGCGGCTGCACCGGCTCCGTTCACTACAAACTTTGCTTTATCAATTATTTTTTTTTGTATATCTAAAGCATTTAATAAAGCAGCGGAACTTATAATTGCCGTGCCATGCTGGTCATCATGCATAACAGGAATCTGCAATTGTTCCTTTAACTTTTGTTCTATATAGAAACATTCGGGGGCTTTTATATCTTCAAGGTTAATGCCACCAAAGGTTGGTTCTAAAGACTTTACGATCTGAACAAATTTTTCAGGATCTTTTTCATTTATTTCGATATCAAAAACATCTATGTCAGCAAATATTTTAAATAGCACGCCTTTACCTTCCATCACAGGCTTACCTGCTTCCGGCCCAATATCGCCCAAACCTAACACTGCCGTGCCATTGCTGATAACGCCAACAAGATTTCCTTTAGCCGTGTATTGATAAACTGATTCTGTATCTTCTTTTATTTCCAAACAGGGAACAGCTACACCCGGAGAATAAGCTAAGGAAAGATCACGCTGAGTTTTGGTTGCTTTTGTAGGAACTACTTCTATTTTACCTGGTCTTCCTTTTGAATGATAATCTAACGCCTCCTGCTTTCTAAGTTCTTTTTGCATACACTTTATTTATGAGCCGCAATCGGGAACATTGGCTGTACGATTGATGTAACTGCAAAGGTATTACTAATCTTGTTTGGTAAATTCATTATCGATGGATGCTCCTAACCAGGCCATTATTCCCATACCGATTTCGATGGCATCTTCATCAATATTGAAAAGCGGTGTATGTACACTAGCAGTTATGCCCTTTGATACGTTGCCAACTCCCAAGCGATAAAAACACGCAGGTATAAGGTGGGAATAAAAAGCAAAATCTTCTGCTCCCATACGCATCTCCGTTCTATCTATATTTTGCTCACCAAGATAATTGCCGGCTTGTTTTATTGCTGCCAAAGTAAGTTGCTCATTATTTAAAACAAAGGGATATCCTACATCAATCAGAATATCAATTTCGCCACCCATACTGTGTACCAGTTCAATAGCTTGCTTTTTTATAAGATCATGAGCAGTAAAGCGCCAGCCCTCATTCATAGCTCTAAAAGTGCCCATGAGCTTAACTTGTGAAGGGATCACATTGGTTGTATTTCCGCCCTGGAAAGAAGTGATTGATAATACGGATGGATTAAAGGGATCATTATTTCTGCTGATCAATTGCTGAAGGCTTACTATGAGGTGTGAAGCAATTAAGATTGTATCAGCAGTTAGATGCGGAGATGCAGCATGACCGCCTTTGCCTTTTATAGTAATAAAGATCTCATCAGCACTAGCCATTACCATTCCGCTTCTAAAACTCAACCTGCCTGTTGCGAGGCCCGGATGAACATGCAAAGCAAATATTGATTGAGGAGATGGATTATTTAGCACACCTTCTTTTATCATAAGACTTGCACCACCAGGATTTCGCTCTTCACCAGGCTGAAAGATTAGTTTAACGGTTCCTTCCCATTCTTCACGTAATTCATTTAAAATCTTTGCTGCACCAAGTAAACATGTAGAGTGCACATCGTGGCCGCAGGCATGCATTACACCTGCATTTTTTGAGCTGTATTCAATTTGATTTTCTTCTGTAATTGGCAACGCATCCATATCTGCACGAAGAGCAGTAATCTTTTTTCCTGGATTTTTTGCTTCGATAACCGCAGCTATACCTGTTTGCGCAAGAACCGTAAAGGGAATGTTCCATTCCGATAATTTTTGTTGTATAAACTTAGAGGTTTCAAATTCTTTATAACTTAACTCAGGATATTGATGTAAATGGTGACGTATCGCAATAAACTCCTGCGCATATTGTGATGCAAGTTTTTTTATTTGGTCTCTTATCATAAAAATCGCCGGAAATGTGAAGTTGCCTGTAATCAAAAATAAAAAAGAGTTTCACTACTGAAACTCTTTTTTTACAAAAGATATATTTTATTAATTATTATCTTCCTCTTTCGGCTCCTTTTCCGGCTTCACTTCTATCCTCTCGCCTATAAGGTATATAGATGTACCGCCCAACATTCGACTGATCTGGTTCTTGTAATAATTAGCTTCCTGCTTTGTTTTAAAGTTTCCGAAGCGAAGCTTTAAATAAGGTAATTGAAAAAGCATATATACTTTTTGCTCAGGAAATCTTTGTAGTAATTGTGATTTTGTTCTCATGGCCAGTTCACGATCGTTGGTGCTTAACACCTGTAACCTGTAACCCCAGCCGGTTCTTGCAAGCACCTTAGTTAGCATAGTGTTTACTTCTGCTTCTTTTGCACCCAGAATATCTAAACGCGGATCTTTATGAACGATCACTTTGGCTGTTGTCATTAATGTATCTGTATTTTGCGCCGTTACATCATAACTCAAAAAACAAAGAAATAAAAGTACAATCTTATACATAATTTTTAGATACATGGAGTTTGCAAATATAATACTACATAGATGCAATGGCAGTTTAAAAGGTTGTATAAACATCACTGTTGCCTTGGCGTACGATATCAACGCTGCTGCTGGAGCCAATTCTGGTTGCACCTGCATCTATAAACTCTTTTGCAAATGAATAGGTCTTTATTCCGCCGCTGGCTTTTATTTGTATAGCATCAGCAAGATGCCTGCGCATTAACGATACTGCGTGAACAGTTGCTCCGCCTTGAGCATAACCTGTAGAGGTTTTTAAAAAATCAACGCCCGCAGCGCCGTATAAGTCGCAACATTTTATTATTTCATCATCATACAAAACTGCTGTTTCAATTATTATTTTTATAACCTTGTTCTTATTTTTTACGACAGGCATAATATGGTTTATCTCATTGGCTAAAAATTGCCAGTCGCCGTTTTTTATTGCAGAAATATTTATAACAACATCCAGTTCATCAACTCCATCAACAATTGCTAAAATTACCTCAGCAATTTTAGCTTCAATGGCTGAATATCCAAAAGGAAAACCTATAACCGTGGCCACCTTTACGGCACTGTTGATTAAATACTCTTTTGCCTTCTTAATAAA
>CAXSEB010000153.1:0-5936 GCA_964235805.1 uncultured Chitinophagaceae bacterium
ATGTACATACACATCAGAAGGTAAAGCGTAATTTAGTAATCCCTGGTTCCCTTTGCTGGCATCCATAGTTATTACAACGGATGGACTGTTCTCCGTAATGAATTCAGGAGTCCATGATAACAACTGTGAATGTGAAATTAGAGAAGTAAGCAGAATAGCCAAAAAAAGTAGACTTTTTATCATGTAGCAAGATTATCGTGTAAATTAAACACAATATATCAATTTAAATACATCTTGATAAATAATTGAACAGGTGTTTACTAACAAGCCATATCACGCCTTTCAATTTTTACTGCTATCTTAGCGCCACAAAAAAACAATCTATTTTAAACCTAATGAAGGTTTTAATTAAAAAGGCTACATTAATCTCTCCTTCTTCTCCACAACACGGAAAACCCATTGACATCTTTATTGAAAACGGTATAATTACAGGTGTTGATACCTACATCGAAACTACTGCTGAACAAGTTATAGAGGCAAATGGACTGCATGTTTCTGTTGGCTGGATGGATTGCTTTGCCAATTTTTGCGACCCCGGTGACGAATTTAAAGAGACCTTGTCAACCGGGGCTAAAGCAGCTGCGGCAGGGGGTTTTACCGAGGTAATGATTGTGCCTAATACAAAACCCGTGATAGATAATAAATCGCAGGTAGAATATATTGTTAATACAGGAAAACAACTTACTGCAACACTTCACGCCATTGGAAGCCTTACCAGGAAGGCAGAAGGCAACGACTTAAGTGAAATGTATGATATGTTTAATACAGGCGCTGTTGCGTTTTCAGATGGATTAAATTCTTTACAATCTTCGGGTGTAATGTTGAAAGCCCTGCAGTATGTGTTGGCTTTTGATGGCACCGTAATACAGTTACCGGATGATAAAAGTATAGCTGCAAATGGTTTAATGAATGAAGGAATAACCTCAACAAAACTTGGTTTACCCGGTAAGCCGTCTATTGCCGAAGAATTGTTAATTGCAAGAGATATTGAGCTTGCAAAATATACCGGTTCAAAAATTCACTTCACAGGCATCTCAACAAAAAAGTCGTTAGGGCTGATTAATAATGCAAAACAAGAAGGATTACATGTAACGTGTTCTGTAACTCCTTATCATGTTTATTTTTGCGATGAGGATGTTGAACAATATGATACAAATCTTAAAGTTAACCCTCCACTGCGGAGCAAAGCAGATATGCTTGCCTTGCAGGATGGGTTGAAGAACGGCTTGATAGATTGTATAGCTTCGCACCATGAACCGCAGGATTGGGATTGCAAAACCTGTGAATTTGAATACGCAAAAAATGGAATGACAGGGCTCGAAAGCGTATTTGGTGTTACAGGCATAATCGGTGTTACTCTTGATGATTTTGTAAAGATGCAAACTGAAAACAACAGGAAGATATTTAACCTGCCTCTTCCTGAAATAAAGGTTGGGCATGCGGCTAACTTAACACTTTTCATTCCCGGAGTGGAGTATATCTTTAACGAAGAAAATATTTTTTCAAAATCAAAGAACAATGCTTTCATTGGTAAAACCTTAAAAGGAAAACCATTGGGTATTGTTAATGGTAATAAAGTATTTTATATATAAATAAACTTCAAATGAATCAAACTGTCACAACACCAACAAGCAAGGGTTTAGTACTTAGCCTCATCCTGATAGTAATTGCTATGGCTACTTATTTTTCCGGAATCAGCATGAATAGTGCAGTTAAATACCTTGGCTATTTAATATTTCTTGCAGGCATTATCTTCTTTATCTCACAGTATGGCAAACAGGTAAATTACGCTTCTACCTTCGGAAACTATTTTTCACATGGGTTTAGGATCTCTGCAATTGTTACGGTAATAATGATAATTTATGTAGTGGTTTTTATATTGCTGTTCCCGGAATTTAAAGATACGGCTATAGAAGAAGCAAGAAAAAATATGCAGTCTAAAAACTTGTCTGAAGAGCAAATGGATAAGGCAATTGAAATCAGCCGGAAGTTTTTTCTCACATTTGCAATCCTCGGTACTTTAGTAGGTTACATGTTATCTGGTATAGTGGCTTCTTTAATTGGTGCAGCAATTACAAAGAAAAATCCTGCTAATACTTTTCAACAGCAAATTGATCAAACAGCTTAAATGGATTTATCTATTGTTATTCCGCTTTTAAATGAAGCTGAGTCGCTGCCGGAATTAAGTGCATGGATAGAAAAAGTAATGATTGATAACGGTTATAGCTACGAAATTATCATGGTTGACGATGGCAGCAGCGATGATTCATGGGATGTGATAGAATCACTTGGCCTCATAAATAAGAATATAAAAGGCATTAAATTTCAAAGGAATTATGGAAAGAGCGCTGCGCTGAATGAAGGATTTATAGAAGCAAGCGGCGAAGTAATAATAACGATGGATGCTGATTTACAGGATAGCCCTGAAGAGATTCCGGAACTGCGAAAAATGATATTGCAACAAGGTTATGATATAGTAAGCGGCTGGAAAAAGAAACGCTTTGATAACACCTTAAGCAAAACTATACCTTCAAAATTGTTTAATGCTGCAACAAGAAAGGTATCTGGTATTTACCTGCACGATTTTAATTGCGGGTTAAAAGCTTATAAAAAGAAGGTTGTAAAAAGTATTGAAGTATATGGAGAAATGCACAGGTATATTCCGTTAATTGCCAAGTGGGCAGGCTTTAAAAAATTCGGTGAAAAAGTGGTAGAACATCGGCGCCGTAAATATGGAATTACTAAGTTTGGGTGGCAAAGATTTATAAACGGTTTTCTCGATTTGGCATCGATAGTTCTTGTTGGTAAGTTTAGAAAAAACCCAATGCACTTCTTTGGTTTTTGGGGCACGGTTTCTTTTTTGTTTGGATCAGCGGTATTTATTTTTCTTGTTATATCAAAGTTCTTTTTCGATAGAACCGGGATGACTCAAAGACCACTGTTTTTCTTTGCCATACTTGCTATGATAATTGGTTCGCAACTATTTCTCGCCGGATTTTTAGGTGAATTGATTTCCCGTAATTCTTCTGAAAGAAATGCATATCTGATTGAAGATAAAATTGGATTATAAAGAACCGGTATAAAGCACCCGCAAGTATATTCTTCCCGATGTCATCAGAATTTCAACCAAAGAAAATTATAATTATTGGCCCTGCGCATCCATTACGCGGTGGCCTTGCTTCTTACGATGAAAGGCTTGCAAAGGAATTTATCAGCAAAGGATTCGATACGATTATCTATACATTTTCCTTACAATATCCGCAGTTTTTATTTCCCGGCACAACACAATATTCTTCTGAACCGCCGCCATCAAACATCAAGATAAAAGTTTGCATCAACTCTGTAAATCCGTTTAACAGGTTAACAGTTGGCAATGAATTAAAAAGCTATAAGCCTGATATCATCGTAGTAAGGTATTGGCTTCCTTTTATGGGGCCGTGCCTCGGCACTATTTTAAGAAGAGTTAAAAGGAATAAGCATACAAAAATAGTTTGCATTGCAGATAACATTCTTCCTCATGAAAAAAGATTTGGCGATAGGGCGTTCACCAGGTATTTTTTAAAACCAGTGGATTCATTTATTACAATGAGCGAAAAAGTATTAGATGATTTAAGATTATTTGCAATCGACAAACCGTCGAAATATGTAGCACATCCGTTATATGATAATTTTGGCGAAAAAATCAGCAAAGAGGAAGCGAGGAAAAAACTGAATATTGATAAGAAAGAAAACATCATCTTATTTTTTGGTTTTATAAGAAACTATAAAGGCCTTGATATTTTACTTAATGCAATGAAGCTCCTGCAGAATCAAAACCTGGAGATTAAAAATCCTAAATTGCTTATAGCCGGAGAATTTTATGAAAATAAAAAACTTTATACAGACATTATAGAGCAGCTCGGCATTAAAGACAACCTTATTTTAAAAACTGATTTTATTGGAGACAGTGAAGTAAAATATTATCTGTGTGCAGCGGATTGTATAGTGCAACCTTACCGCAAAGCCACCCAAAGCGGCGTTACTCCTCTCGCCTACCATTTCGAAATTCCCATGATTGTCACTAACGTTGGTGGTTTGCCCTCTCTTGTGCCTGATAGAAAAGCAGGCTTAATTGCCGAGCCAAACGCTGAAGATATAGCTGATAAAATTGTGACGTATTTTCAATTAGGTGAAAATTACTTTTTGCCCCACCTTCGCAAAGAAAAGAAAAAATATAGTTGGAGTAACCTGGTAAATGTGATTTTAGAGTTAGCCAGTCAGCCTGACTTGTAAACATATGATCTATAGAAGTAAAGCTCCGCTTCGTATCGGCCTTGCCGGAGGAGGCACAGATGTTAGCCCCTACAGCGACAAATTTGGCGGCGCTATTTTAAATGCAACCGTTTCTTTATTTGCCTATGCTAATATAGAATTGATAGAAGAGAAAAAAATTATCGTACAGGCTTTGGATAGAGACGAATTAGAAGAATATGATTGGCAAAATGAGCTTCCGGTTAATGGAAAGTTAGATTTGTTAAAAGGTGTGTACAATCGCATACAAAAAGATTTTACTGTGCCTAAAACCGGGTTCCGTTTATGCACCTTTGTTGATGCACCTGCCGGCTCAGGACTCGGCACATCTTCAACATTGGTAGTGGCTATAATCGGTGCATTTGTAGAGATGCTCAAACTGCCGTTGGGAGATTATGATATTGCCCATTATGCATACCAGATAGAAAGAGAAGACCTTAAGCTTTCCGGGGGCAAACAAGATCAGTACGCAGCAATGTTTGGTGGGGTTAACTACATGGAATTTTATGAAGATGATAAAGTTATTGTTAACCCTCTGCGCATAAGATCGCAATACCTGCATGAGCTGGAAAACAACTTGGTGCTGTATTTCACCTCAACCAGCAGGCAAAGCGCTGCTATTATTGATGAGCAGGTAAAAAACGTTAATGAAAAAAATGAGAAGAGCATTGAAGCGATGCACCAGCTTAAAGAACAGGCACGAATGATGAAGGAAGCGTTGCTGAAAGGAAGGTTAAATGAATTTGGCGAAATACTCGATTTTGGCTTTGAACAAAAGCGCAGAATGGCATCAAACATAAGCAACAATGCCTTAGAACAAATTTATGAAGCAGCTAAAAAATCTGGTGCTTCCGGCGGAAAAATAAGCGGTGCAGGTGGCGGCGGATTTATGATTTTCTACTGTCCGGGCAATACGCACCATGAAGTAGTTAAAACATTAAAAACATTTGGTGGTGAAGTGAAGAATTACACGTTTACAAAATATGGTCTTACAACCTGGTGTGCTTAAAAACAAAGTTGTTATCTCACATCTTTTCTTTACCTATTAGATCATTTTAAATTTTCTCCACAAAACTTACAGTAATGTGCGTCAGCATCATGGCCACTTTTGTTGCATGCAGAACAGTTCCCGATATTAGAATCGCGGCTCCGCATCGCTTTGCCCATCTCATTTGTAACTATACCTAACGGCACAGCAATAATTATAAAACCTGTTAACATCACAATACTTGCAACAACTTTTCCCAAAACGGTAACAGGTACTACGTTTCCGTAACCAACTGTTGTAATAGTCACCAAGGCCCAATATACACATTCAGGAATGCTCGTAAACCCATGTTCAGGTTTTTCAACCAAGTACATTAAGGAGCCTTGCAAAATGATGAGAACCATTGCAAAAATCATAAATATGGTGATCTTCTGCAGACTCTTGTAAAGTGTTACTGATAAAAAATTTACATCTTTTAAAAAGTGGCTTAACCGGAATATCCGGAATATGCGCAGCAGTCTTAGTACTCTTAGCATTAATAAAACGTCAGGACTGTTGATTAATAAAGTTGTATAAGTTGGGATAATAGCAAGTACATCTACAATGCCTAAAAAGCTAAAGGCAAAAGTTACCAAACAAGCGAAACAAAAGAAACGAA
>CAXSEB010000154.1:0-5004 GCA_964235805.1 uncultured Chitinophagaceae bacterium
CATTTCTATTAAAGTAAATAAAACATGTCCGCCATCTAACGCTGGTATGGGCAACAGGTTCATAAAGGCTAAAATAATTGAGAAGAAAGCGGTGATGTTCCAGAAAGCTTCCCAGTTCCAACTGGTTTTTGGAAAGATCGAGGCCATACCTTTAAATCCGCTTAAGCCTTTGTAGGCTTCGGTTTTAGGAGATAATATTTTTTTGAACTGATCAATATAAAACTTCAGTTTTTCACCTGCGAGCTTTACACCTGCAGGAAATGCAGCAAGTAAACTGTATTGGCGATGTTCCATTTTAATCAAGCCTAAACTATCCAGGTCGTAAGGGTTGCTATAAGCAACAAACCCTAGTTTGCCTTCAGGGGAAATCTTAGCGTTCAATGTTAACGGAGAATTATTACGCTCTATATTTAATTTAACTGAATCATTTTTTTTATCTGCCGATGCCTTTACATACATATCAAAAAAAGGCGTTTCAACCGAATCTATTCCTAGTATCTTATCATTAGGCTTTAATCCAGCCTGTTTTGCAAGAGAAGTGTCAGGAACCATATATACAATCAAAGGAAATCTTTGTATAAATAGTGGAACACCACTTCTTTTTTTCTCAACCAGCTTACCAATCAAATTTACCGGCAGCGTTATGTTCACTTCTTTATTTTCTCTTACAACAGAAACTTTTTCTCCTACTAATAATTGTGGTAATATGTCTTCATAATAAACAATTGGTTTATCGTTTACAGCGACAATTTTATCACCATCCTTAAAACCAAGATCATACATAAGGCTATCAGATATACCTATTCCATTAATAACATTTTGAATAGGCGTTTTGCTTTCGCCCCATGTATACAATATCATAGCATAAATAAAAAACGCCAGCAGGATGTTCATGGTTACTCCGCCAAGCATGATTATAAGCCGCTGCCACGCTGGCTTGCTGCGAAACTCCCATGGCTGGGGCGGCTGTTTCATTTGCTCTTTATCCATACTTTCATCTACCATTCCGGAGATTTTTACATATCCGCCAAGTGGCAACCAGCCAACACCATAAACGGTTTCGCCAATTTTCTTTTTAACAAGAGAAAACCAGGGATCAAAAAATAAATAAAATTTTACAACGCGGCACTTGAACCACTTTGCAGTTATATAATGTCCGAACTCATGAAGGATAACAAGTATGGATAGGGAGAATAATAAATACCCGATTTGCAAACCAACCTGCGACCAATTAATTACTAATGTTGTCATATAACCCCAACCCCTAAAGGGGCTATTTTTATTGTTAGTGAATTTTATTTCTCTTTTTTATACCCCTTTAGGGGAAGGGTTTCTAAATTTTTATTAAAGAAGCGGCGAAATTACGTGCCTCTTCATCGCTTTCAAAATATTCCCGGAGATTTGGCTTTTCTATATGAGTTACATAATCCATAGTCTGTTCAACTACAGCTGTCATATCTAAGAAACCTATCCGGTTATGCAGGAAGGCCCACACAGCTATTTCGTTGGCAGCATTTAAAACGCATGGCAGATTGCCGCCTTTAGTTAAAGCCAGCGTGGCAAGCGTCAGGTTACGGAAAGTTTTTGTATCCGGTTCTTCAAAGCCAAGTATGTTGATTTTTTTAAAATCAGCACGGGGACTATTATTAGGCAAACGGTTTGGGAACGCCAATGCATATTGTATCGGCAATTTCATATCAGGCAAACCCATTTGTGCTTTTATGCTGCCATCCTCAAACTGCACCATGCTATGCACTATACTTTGCGGGTGAATAAGAACCTGTATTTGATCAGCATTTAGGTTAAAGAGCCATTTTGCTTCTATCATTTCAAGGCCCTTGTTCATTAAAGTTGCAGAATCAATAGTGATTTTAGGACCCATCTTCCAGTTGGGATGTTGAAGAGCGTGATCTTTCTTTACATTAACAAGATAATTTGGTTTTTTACCAAGAAAGGGACCACCACTTGCGGTTAAAATTATCTTCTCAATCGGGTTACGGGCTTCGCCAATAAGGCATTGGAATATTGCTGAATGTTCACTGTCTACCGGTATTATCGGCACTTTATTTTCAAGTGCCTTTTGCATTACAATTTCACCGGCCACCACTAAAGTTTCTTTATTTGCGAGCGCAATGGCTTTACCTTTTTCTACGGCCTTTAAGGTTGGCTTTAAGCCTGCAAAGCCTACTATGGCAGCAAGCATCATATCATAAGTATCAAAATCTGCTACTTCTTCCAGCGCATTATCGCCGCAAAAAACTTTTATGTCAAAAGAAGATAAGGCAGATTTTACGGACTCATATTTGGTTTCATCTCCTATAACAACCGCATTGGGCTTATATTTCTGTGCCTGCTGAATAAGTAATGTATCATTTGTTTGGGCGGTAAGAATTTCAACTTCGAACAATTCAGCATTGGTATCGATAACCTCCAAAGCCTGGGTGCCAATAGAACCTGTTGATCCGAAAATTGCTATTCTTTTCTTAACCATTTTTTTTGAAAGGGGCTAAAGGTATATTTTACAAGTGAAAAACAGAAATCGGGATATCGTTTTGGCTGCCTAACATTATCGTGATAAAAATTGGATTTGTTACAATTAAGACAAAGTAAAATTATTTATCAAAGCATTTAAATGACTAACCTAAAAAGGCACTTTAAAATTAATCAGTTGCTTGTTAACTCTGCACTCATGATCCATGGCTTTAATGTATCAGCCACTTTCCTATCATTGCTAAGGCGAGGTACTTTGTTCTGTCCGCCAAGTTTGCCTATACTTTTCATATAATCAATAAAACCATTTCTTGTAACAGGGGAAATCTTTAACCGGCCCAAAATATTTCCCCTGATAAGATCATCATAATATATATTTTTCCTGCGAAGATGCTCATCAACTTTATCTGCGAATGTGTTTAAATCATGGGGAAGATTTTCAAACTCAATAAACCATTCATGATAACTTTTTTGTCCACCGTTCGAGATAAAAGGCGCTACGGTGAACTCTGTAATTTTTATCCCTTCTTCTTTAGCGGTATTCATCAAAGCAGATTCAACTTCTTCTGCAATCACATGTTCACCAAAAGCAGAAATAAAATGCTTGATCCTGCCCGTAACCACAATTCGGTAGGGATCTAACGAAACAAATTTTACAGTATCACCCATATTGTAAGCCCATAATCCTGCATTGCTGCTTATCGCAAGCACATAGTTTTTGTTAAGAACAACATCTTTTAAACTGAGCCTTGTTGGCTTATCTTTAAAGAATTCGTCCGGAGCAACAAATTCGAAAAATATCCCGCTGTCAGTGTTAAGCAATAAGCCTTCTTCTGAATGATTATCCTGGAAGGCAAAGAAACCTTCACTTGCCGGAAACAATTCAATACAGTCAATATTTTCCCCAATGCTTTCAAACAGCTTTGCTTTATAAGGCTCAAAATTTACTCCGCCTTGCACCATTACAGAAAAATTTGGAAAAATATCTTTAATCTTTTTACCTGTTCTTGCAGTAAGCTTATCAAAATACATTTGCATCCACGGCGGTATACCGCTTATCAGGCGCATATCCTGGTCAATAGTTTCATTTATAATTTTATCAAGCTTCGTTTCCCAATCTTCAATGCAGTTTGTTTCAAAAGAAGGCAATTGATTTGCCCTTAAGTATTTTGGAACATGATGATTTACAATTCCACTTAACCGGCCCGTAGGTATGCCACCAACCCGTTCCAGTTCGGGCGAGCCGCTTAAAAAAATAAGCTTGCCATCTGCAAAAGCCGTATTGCCGGTTTGCGCCATGTAACACAACAGTGCATTTCTTGCAGTATTAATATGGTTCGGTATAGAATCTTTTGTGATGGGAATATACTTTACACCGCTTGTTGTACCACTTGTTTTTGCAAAATAAATTGGCAATCCCTTCCATAAAACGTTATGCTTTCCTTCCTTGATAGCTTCTATATACTTTTTAAAATCTTCATAATCTCTTATCGGAACACTTTGCACAAAATCAGCATGACTATGAATGTCTTCAAATGAATGTTGTTTTCCAAATTCTGTTTTAGAAGCCGATTTTATAAGTTGCTGAAGAATGTTATC
This sequence comes from uncultured Chitinophagaceae bacterium, assembly GCA_964235805.1. Taxonomy (GTDB): domain Bacteria; phylum Bacteroidota; class Bacteroidia; order Chitinophagales; family Chitinophagaceae; genus Ginsengibacter. The sequence goes on from CAXSEB010000154.1 coordinate 4,090, forward strand.
CTGGTCTGCCACTGCGGTTAACATGCCCTTTTTTATCTGCTTAAATATATAATTAGCAAAAGGCCTAGCAAGAAATGATTTGATTTTCATTGGTAATTACTCATCATTAATAGGCAAACTTACAGAGAATAAATCAAACGATTTATTTCCTGATTGTACTATACAGTTATCTAATTAAATGTTGATTTCTAAAGCTAATTGCAATTGCATTGCCACTCTTTATCAAGGTCAATTGTTGTAACTACTACCATTCCATTTTGCTCAGGAGCAAAGATTATCCGTAAATGCTGATGATCATCACTATAACCTTCCAAGGCATATTTGGGTCCCCGGCTATCATTCAATTCGCTTTTAGCATAGTTGATGTTTCCATCATGTAAAATTTCTTTTATCTCTGTTTCAGTTATGTCTCTGCATTGCATTCTGCACCTGGCATGCCTTGTTAATATTAAATGATCAGCATTGCGATTAAAAGCCCCGGCATTCAAATCGCCATTGTTCTTACTTTTAAATGAATATTTATTGTACACCCAAAACAGCAATACAATAAAAATTGCTGGTATATAAATCCACCGGTACTTTGATGTCATCGTTTTAAAGGGCTGTTATATTGGTTTAAGCCTATTACTCAATTTGCTATTTTTGCAAACTTATGTCATTAGCAAAAACAGTTGCTCTTCATACATTAGGATGTAAACTTAATTATTCTGAAACGTCGGCAATAACACGGCTGCTTGAGCAGGATGGTTTTGTAAAGAAAGAATTTGAGGAAGCCGCCGATGTTTATGTTATAAACACTTGTTCGGTTACTGACAATGCAGATAAGGAATGCAGGCAGTTGGTAAGAAGAATTGAAAGACGGGCTCCCGGAGCAATGGTTGTAATAACCGGCTGTTATGCCCAATTAAAACCTGA
>CAXSEB010000154.1:5017-5914 GCA_964235805.1 uncultured Chitinophagaceae bacterium
TTTAAGATAACACAACATTTAAAAGACCTCACCAAAGGAAACAGCGCCAAAATATGCAGTTGCGATATTGGAGATGTAAAAGATTTTGATCCATCATATTCATTAAACAGCCGCACAAGGTCTTTTTTAAAAGTTCAGGACGGCTGCAACTATAATTGTTCTTTTTGCACTATCCCTATAGCCCGCGGAAAAAGCAGGAGTAATTCGATTGAAAACATTTTATTGCAGGTAAAGCATCTTGCCCAAAGCGGGGTTAAAGAAATTGTACTGACTGGAATCAACCTTGGGGATTACAACTCGTTCCAGGTATCGCCGTATGAAGATATTTCGTTAAAGAAGTCGTTTTTCGATTTAATAAAAGTGCTTGATAATACTGAAGGTCCGGAGCGCTATCGCATATCTTCTATTGAACCTAATTTGTTGGAAGATGACATAATAGAGTTCGTTGCAAACAGTAATAAATTCATGCCCCATTTTCATATTCCTCTGCAAAGCGGCAGCAATAAAATTTTAGGTTTAATGAGAAGAAGGTATAGAAAGGAATTATATGCCGATAAAGTGCAGCGAATAAAAAACTTCATGCTGCATTGCGCCATAGGCGTTGATGTGATTGTCGGTTTCCCCGGTGAGTCAGATGAAGATTTTAAAGACACTTATAATTTTTTAAATGTGCTAGACGTATCCTACTTTCATGTGTTTACTTACTCGGAAAGAGATGATACGGCTGCTATAAATATCAAGCCTGTTGTACCAATAAACGTTCGTAACCAAAGAAATAAAATGCTCAGAAGTTTATCTTATCAAAAACTGAATTCCTTTACAACAAAACATATAGGCGAAACAAGAAAAGTATTATTTGAGCATAAGAACAAACAAGGTATGATTGAAGGTTATACA
>CAXSEB010000155.1:0-3065 GCA_964235805.1 uncultured Chitinophagaceae bacterium
AGGCCATTGGCAAACATGTAACAATAAACGGAAACTGGAATTGCACCATTAAAGGTGTTGTACAGGATTTTCAAAGTGAATCAAAACATAAGAAGATAAGGCCGTGTGTGTTGTTGTATCGTGCGGATTATTTTTTTATGGTGAGTGCAAAAATTGCTCCAGCGAATATGAGCAAAACCCTTGCTGATATTAATGCGGCGTGGACTGCTTCTTTTCCTGAAAGTGTTTTTAATTATGAATTTCTTGATGATCATATTGCGGCCTGGTATAGGCAGGAACAAAAAGAATACACTGCATTCAAACTTTTTTCTGCAATTGCAATACTCATTGGTTGCCTCGGTTTGTATGGGTTGGTTTCTTTTGCTGCAGCACAGCGCATTAAAGAAGTTGGTATAAGAAAAGTGTTAGGCGCATCACTTACTGACATTGTATTTCTCTTCTCCAAAGAATTTGTGTTGTTGATTTTACTGGCATTTTTAATAGCTGCACCTGTTGCTTGTTATGTTATGAACAACTGGCTTCAAAGCTTTGCATACCAGGTAAACATTGGCGCTGATATTTTCATCATTGCAATTTTATCATCGTTTGCAATTGCCGCATGTACTGTTGCATATCAATCGGTAAAAGCAGCGATAGCCAACCCGGTAAATAGTTTGAGAACGGAATGATGTCTGAACCACGATTATAGGATTTATGGGAATGATAGGATTGGTAAGATTTATAAAACTGATGATCATCTTATCATAAAAATTAAAAGCACTACCATGATAAAAAATTATTTAAAAATTGCCTGGAGAAATATCACCCGCCAAAAAGCATATTCGGGTATTAATATTCTTGGTTTGGCAATTGGCGTCGCAGGATGTTTACTGATTTTGCAGTATGTGGCATTTGAATTAAGCTACGAGAATTTCCAAACTAATAAAGAGCGCATTTACCGGGTGCAGCAAGACAGGTATGATAATGGTAAACTTAGCACTCAATGGGCCGCAGGTGCTTTTGCAGTGGGTAATTCTTTTAAAGACGCTATACCCGAAATAGAAGATTATGTAAAGGTTGTGCAAAACGGGCAGGCAATTACAGAAGTAAACCACCAGCCGTTAAAGATTGATAAAGTATTTTTTGCAAGCGGCTCTTTTTTCAACATTTTTACCTATCCTCTTGTTTCAGGAAATAAAGGAACCGCACTAACAGAGCCTTTTACTGTAGCCTTGTCAGAAACCACAGCTAATAAAATATTTGGCCATACAAATGTCGTCGGTAAAACAATTGAATTAAATCACGACAAAACTTTTACAATTACAGCGGTATATAAAGATGCTCGTGTTAATACACAGCTTAAACCGGACATGCTTCTGTCCTATGTCACCTTTATAAACTTGCAGGCGAAGAATGATAACAATCCTGAAACAGCATGGGAGTGGGATGGATGCCTTACTTATCTTATGTTGCAAAAAGGTGTTAACCCCTCAGTAGTCGAGAAGAAATTTGTGCCCATTGCTGAGAAAGGTGTTGGGGCGGATATGAAGAAGCTTAATACTTCAGTTACTTATTTGCTGCAGCCTTTAAAAGATATTCATTTGTATTCTCATTATATGATGGAGCCCGGCACAATTGGCGATGGTAAAACCGTGTACCTGTTGTTGGGCATTGCATTTTTTATAGTAATAATAGCGTGGGTAAATTACATAAATCTCGCTACAGCCCGTGCTGTTAGCCGTGCGAAAGAAGTGGGTATCCGTAAAGCAATCGGTTCACAACGCAGTCAGCTTATTTTTCAATTTCTTTCTGAATCAGCAGTATTGAACGCCCTTGCTTTATTACTTGCCTTAATAATAGTGATTGCTGCTATACCTGGCTTCAATAAGATCTCCGGACAACAACTTTCTTTTTGGTTGCTTGCCAAAAATAATTTCTGGATTGGTGTTATTATATTGTTTGTTGCAGGTGTATTTTTTTCCGGGCTTTACCCTGCGTTTGTATTATCAGGCTTCAGGCCAATTGAAGTTCTAAAGGGCAAAATGGGTAGCACCAAAGAAGGCGCTTTATTAAGAAAATCATTAGTAGTATTTCAGTTTGCTGCATCACTTTTTTTATTGATAGGCACGGTAACTGTTTATCGGCAGATACAATATATGCGCAAGCAATCATTGGGTATTAATATAGATCAAACATTAGTAGTAACTCCGCCGATAGTAAAAAATGATTCCACTTTTCTGCAGCAGGTAACGTCCTTTAAACAAGAGCTGGAGCAACAGCCTTCTATAAAAAAAGTTGCCGTATCGTCAAGCATACCTGGTGAAGCTGTAGGCTGGAACGCAGGCGGCATAAAGCTTGTGGGCGCTGATGAATCTGCACAAAAACAATATCGTGTTATTGGTGTTGACTATGATTTTTTAACTGTGTATGGCTTAAAAGTGATTGCGGGCCGTGCTTTTTCAAAAAGTTTTGGCACTGACGATAAGGCCGTTATATTCAACAGGAAAGGAATAGAGCAATTGGGTTTCAACGATCCTAAACAGGCATTAGGTAAAAAAATAGATTTTTGGGGAGAACAATATACCATTGCAGGAGTTACTGAAAACTTTCACCAGCAATCATTACGTGAAGCATATGAACCACTAATACTTCGATTAATTCCTGATGTTAAAGGTTACTTATCTGTTAAAACAAATACACAACAGTTAATTAAAACAATAGAAGATGTAAAAGCTAAATGGAATAAATTCTTCCCCGGTAACACCTTTGAATATTTTTTTCTTGACGATCATTTTAATGAACAATATAAAGCCGATCAACGGTTTGGCCAGGTATTCGGATTATTTACCGGCCTTGCAATATTAGTCGCCTGCATGGGCTTATTCGGGCTTGCCTCATTTACTACTCTGCAACGCACCAAAGAAATAGGAATAAGAAAAGTATTAGGTGCGTCAGTGAACAGCATTCTTACATTACTTTACCAGGAGTTTGCAATACTATTAATTATGGCTTTCGCAGTTGCGGCGCCTCTTGCGTGGCTCATAACATCAAACTGGTTGCAAGGATATGCTTTCAGAATTAATATA
>CAXSEB010000155.1:3075-5910 GCA_964235805.1 uncultured Chitinophagaceae bacterium
TTCTTTTACCGTTTGCAGCCATTGTTGCCATCGCTTTAATTACAGTAAGCTTTCAATCTATTAAGGCCGCACTTGCTAATCCCGTAAAAAGTTTAAGATCAGAATAAAGGAATATTATGTTAAGAAATTATTTCAAATTAGCATCCCGTAATTTTTCAAACCATAAAGGGATTACGTTTATACAATTAATTGGTTTAAGCTCAGGACTTGCTGTTTGTTTACTTATTATTCTTGTTGTAAAATATGAATACAGCTTTGATAAGTTTCACAGCAAGGCTGATAAGATATACCGGGTTGTTGCAAATTATAATAAAGCCGGTGAAGAAACCTATTCTGCCACTACTCCATACCCAATGCCCGATGCTTTAAGAAATGATTTTCCGGAATTAAAGAAAGTTGCAGGTGTACATATTCAACACGATGCGGTTGTAAGGACTGAAACCAGGAAACTGTTTAAAGAATCTTCTGTACTCTTTGCCCAGCCTGAGTTGGTAGATATTTTGGCCATAAAGATGATCACCGGAAATGTAAAAAGTTCTTTGGGGAAATTAAACCAGGCAATAGTAAATAACACCGTTGCTAAAAAATATTTCGGAAATGTAAATCCTATCGGGCAAACATTAAAACTAGATAACAAACTGGAAGTGCAGGTTACAGGAGTTATGCAGGATTGGCCGGAAAATTCTCACCTTACACCATCAATCCTCGTCTCGTATATTTCTTTCAATAAAGAATATTTTGGATTCGATCCTACCGAATGGGGACTGCATTCTGCGGGCAGAACTTATATTTTAGCGCCGGATAATTTTGATATCCCGGCATTAAAAACAAAGCTACAGGCTTTCGTTAAAAATCACATTCCTGAAGATGACCGAAACGGAGTGTCATTTGATGTGCAGCCATTAAAAACATTCCATACTGATCAGCGATATCTTTCCGGTGAAGAAAAGAACAATGCGATCTCTCCTGTTTATCTCCATATATTTTTATTCATCGGCGGATTAATATTATTAGTGGCCATGATCAATTATGTAAATCTAAGTACCGCAAGAGGTGCTTTAAGAAATAAAGAGATTGGCGTAAGAAAATTAATTGGTGCATCAAGGAAACAGGTGGCTTGGCAACTACTTGCTGAAACAATATTACTTACAATGATTGCAGGCTTATTAGCAATTGGAATTTTAGCTTTGATAATTCCCTGGTTCAATCATCTTTTTAATAAATCTGTACAACTTACTTTCTCACCTTTATTTATAATTGATTATTTTATTTCACTGCTTATATTAAGCGTTATTGCCGGTATATATCCTTCATTTATATTATCTGGTACAAAGCCTTTGTTATTAGCTAAGGCACATGTTTTATCGGGAGCTGGTAACAATCAATGGGTGCGCCAAAGCCTTGTTGCTGTTCAGTTTGCGTGCGCAGTAGCATTGGTATTTGGCACATTGGTTATTGCTTTACAAATAAAATATATCCACGGGAAAGATCCTGGGTTCCAGACAAAAAATATGCTTACGGTTGAACTGCCTGAGGCGAAAAATTTGAATGTATTACGGCGTGAATGGTTAAAAATTGCAGGAGTGCAAAACATTACATTCAACCTGGGAGCGCCCGCTTCTGAAAGTAATTTCCGTACCGGGTTATATCCTGAAAAAGGAAGTAAGAACAGGATTGATATTAATATCAAACCTGTAGACGCAAGCTATCTGCAAACTTTTAAATTACTTATACAGGCAGGTAGATGGTTTACACCTGCGGATGAAAAATATGCTGATGATGAGCTTTCTGAAAAAGATCAGCGATATAATTTTGTTATTAATGAAAAGCTTGCGGATGCATTGGGCTTCCAGGATGTGCAGCAGGTAATCGGTAAAAAATATGTAATTGGTATAAATGATATTGAAGGTGAAGTAGTAGGTGTCGTCAAAGATTTTCATTATGCATCTCTGCATGAAGCCATAAAGCCTTTGGTGTTTTTTAATTTTCCTCATTTTTACCTTACTGCCGGCATCGAGCTTTCAAATGATAATCCGCAGATTGCATTGAAAAGTATTGAGAAGATATACGCTTCGCAATTTCCAGATACCATTTTTCAACATGAATTTTTAGATGACACCATTGATAAATTTTATGAGGCAGATAAAAGAGCTTTTAACATCCTGATGCTTTTTGCTGCGCTTGCTTTACTGCTTGCATGTCTTGGACTGGTGGGACTTTCCGTTTTCGTTATTCAAAGAAGATTTAAAGAAATAGGCATTCGTAAAGTATTAGGTTCAACAGTTTCAGGCATTGTAAAACTTCTTTCATGGGAATTTTTGAAGCCTGTGTTTATTGCCTGTTTATTAGCTTTCCCTGTATCATGGTGGGCTATGAATAAGTGGCTTGCTGACTTTGCATACAGAATAAATATTAGCTGGTGGATGCTTTTGATAGCAGGCGTTTCTGCTGTGGTTATAGCCATGTCAACGGTTGCATTTCAATCTGTAAAAGCTGCAATCTCTAACCCAACGAAAAATTTAAGAACGGAGTGAACCTCAATGCCAGGTAAAAGAAATTGTAGAACAACTTAAACAATAGGAATGCTGAATATTAAGCACGAATAAAACGCATTATAAACGAACTTAAAGCTGAAGACAATGTTTAAAAGTTACTTTAAAACAGCAATAAGAAACTTCACAAAAAATAAGATTACCACACTTATCAATGTACTTGGTCTTTCAATAGGTATAAGTGCTGCCCTTATTATTTTTATGGTTGTTATTTATGATTTTAGCTTCGATAAATATGAGCCTGCTAAGGAAAGAATTTATCGCATAGTAACTGATGGCGATG
>CAXSEB010000156.1:0-5907 GCA_964235805.1 uncultured Chitinophagaceae bacterium
CATCGTCGTTGGGGTGAAGGAATTTTTCTTTGTCTGAAAGTTTGCCGCCGTTGAGCACGTGACCGCGGTAAGCAATTACTTCGTTTACGTTCATGTTGCTTTGTGTGCCGCTGCCTGTTTGCCAAACTACGAGGGGGAAGTATTCGTCGAGTTTGCCTTCGAGTATTTCATCAGCTACTTTGCCTATGAGGTCTGCTTTTTCTTTTGAGAGAACGCCGGCTTGTTCGTTTGTTATGGCGGCTGCTTTTTTTAGGTAGGCGAATGCTTTTATAATTTCTTTGGGCATGCGGTTGATGTCCTGCGCTATTTTGAAGTTGTCTATGCTGCGCTGGGTTTGGGCGCCGTAGTAGGCGTTTACGGGAACCTGGACTTCACCCATTGTGTCTTTTTCTATTCTGAATTCCATAATTACATTTTAGATTGTTACTATCTAAATTAATTGCAAAGGTATTTGGTTTGTTTGTCACTTTTTTTGCTTGTCCAAAAAAGTAACCAAAAAAAGACCCCGACAAAAGATTACATCCATTTTGTCGGATGGTTCCCTGATTTAGCTTTTGTACTACTGTAAACTGAGCATTGGAGTCTTGATGCGTTACTTGAAAGGATTGTGTGCAGAGTTATGTTTTCAATCATGTTAATCTTGTAATCCTATAAATCATGGTTCAGACAATTTATTTACGCAAAGGGACGCAAAGATTCTTGTTCGTACTTTGCGATACTTCCTTAATGCATGATAAAAAGATGATTAGTAATTTTGCATGATGATAAAAATTATGCTCTCTTCATTCATGTTAATGCAAGTTGGTTGTTCCGGCAGTATTGATAATGAAACGCAAGCTGTTGCTTCTGAAAAGGATTCGGCTAAGATGGTCACAACTGCTATTATTGATACGGTTAATGTTAGTGATACCATTAAAAAGAAGCATAACGAAGTTGTGCTACACCAGGAGGCTGTACCTGCTGCACAGGTTTCTGCCGGGCAAGTTCCTGTTGATTCAATAATAAATTTTGCCAAATCACTTATCGGCACTCCGTATCTATATGCGTCTATTGATCCTGCAAAAGGCTTCGATTGTTCAGGATTTATCACCTATGTTTATAGCCATTTCCACATTAAAGTTCCCCGATCCTCTATTGATTTTACAAATGTTGGAGAAGAGATTCCATTGCCGGAATCAAAAAAAGGTGATCTTATTTTGTTCACAGGCACTGATAGCACAGAAAGGTTTGTAGGCCACATGGGGATCATTATTTCTAATAGCGATAGTACCATCGAATTTATTCATTCATCGTCAGGTAAGGCCCACGGTGTTGTTATTACTCCTTTGAATGCTTATTACAAAGGAAGGTTTATGAAAGTTGTGAGGATATAAACCCCTCTAAATCTCCCCTGAAGGGAGACTTGCTGAACCACATTAGCCGTTATCTTTATGGCGTTATCTTCACTTTTTACAGGCGATTTCTAATCTTTGATTGAAGATTGGAGCAATCTTGTTAAACCTCTCATTAATGAAAAACTTATTTACTTTACTTGTGTTGATTCTTTCTGCTTTACAGGTTTCATCTCAGCAAAAAAATATTTTACCAAAGCCAACGCCGCAGCAATTAAAGTGGCATAATATGGAGTTTTACCTGTTTACACATTTTGGACCTAATACTTTTACTGATAAAGAGTGGGGACTTGGAGATGAGCCTGAGAACGTTTTTAATCCAACTGATCTTGATTGTGAACAGTGGTGCAGAGTAGCTAAAGCTGCAGGCGCAAAAGGTATCATCATTACTGCTAAACATCATGATGGTTTCTGTTTGTGGCCGAGTAAATATTCAACACATACTGTTAGAGAAAGTGCCTGGAGAAATGGTAAAGGAGATGTATTAAAAGAACTTTCCCGGGCTTGTAAAAAGTATGGGTTAAAGTTCGGAGTTTATCTATCTCCATGGGATCGTAACCATCCAAAATATGGAACGACGGAATACAATGATGTATTTGTAAATATGATGAAAGAGATATTTGCCAACTATGCACCGATATGGGAGTTTTGGTGGGATGGAGCAAACGGTGAAGGCCCAAACGGAAAGAAGCAGGTGTACGATTGGAACAAGTTTGAAAAAACAATTCATTCTTTATCTCCAAACACAATTGTGTTCAGTGATATTGGACCAAACATACGCTGGGTAGGCAATGAGCATGGATTTGCAGGAGAAACAAACTGGAACACATTAGACACTGCAGGCTTTACAAGAGGTGCAGGCGCTCCGCCGCAAGACACGCTAAATACCGGAAATGTAAATGGTAAAGCCTGGTTACCGGCAGAGTGTGATGTAAGCATACGACCGGGCTGGTTCTATCATAAAGAAGAAGATGAAAAGGTAAAAACTCCTGAACAATTATTTGATCTTTATTTGAAGTCCGTTGGCCGTGGTGCTAATTTATTATTGAATGTGCCGCCCGATAGAAGAGGGCTTATCAATGCAAATGATTCAGTGGCTTTAATTGGATTTAAGAAATTACGAGATAAACGATTTACTAAGAATATTGCTTCTTCTGCAAAAGCTTATCTTATTGCTCACAATGCCACGAGGCAAGCACCAAAATTAAATGATGGTAACAATAACACTTTTGAAACACTTGGTCTACCAGGCCATGACTCTATAAGTTTGAAGCTTAACAAATTCAGTAAATTAAATTGTATTGTATTAAGAGAATACCTGGCCAGTGGTCAACATTGCAAGAAGTTTTCACTTCTGTTAATGAACAAAAAACATGAAATATTAAGAAAGATTGAAGGCACTACAATTGGCAATAAACGCATTATTACATTTCCTTCTACACCGGTTGATATAATTGGCTTTACGGTAGATGAACAGAAAGCCGGTACTGGCATAAGTGAGGTTGAAGCGTACCTTTTCAACGAAGACATTAGTGAGAAATAAGAATTATTTCCCGGTAAAAACAGGTTTGCGTTTTTCTAAAAATGCAGCAGCGCCTTCTTTCATATCGCTTGTTCCAAAGCATTCACTAAAACCAAAAATCTCTACATTATAACCTTTAATTCCTGTGTTGGAATTATTTACAGCATTAATACATTTTGCAATTGCTATAGGAGCTTTTGTGTTTATCAATTGTAAGATAGTGATGGTCTTTTGCAAAAGTTCTTCCTGTGGAACAATGTAGTTTACCAAACCAACCTGCAAAGCTGCATTGGCATCTATTAAGTTTCCGGTTAATAAAAATTCAATCGCACGACCTTTGCCAATCAGTGCAGTTAAGCGTTGTGTGCCTCCATAGCCAGGTATCAACCCGAGGTTAACTTCGGGCTGGCCGAACTTTGCATTTTCGGATGCCACTCTAAAGTGGCAAGCCATCGCCAGTTCACACCCGCCACCTAATGCAAAGCCGTTAACTGCAGCCACCACAGGCTTTGAGCAATTCTCGATCTTAAAAAAAACATCTTGCCCATATTTGGCAAGGCCCATTGCTTCTGCTTCATTCAACTCAGTAAACTCACTGATGTCAGCACCCGCAGCAAATGCCTTATTACCCGCCCCGGTTATTATTACTGATCTTACCTGCTTGTTATTATACACGTCATCCATTACTGCATTAATTTCTGCCATCACCTGCCTGTTAATTGCATTTAATTTATCAGGTCGGTTTATAGTAACTGTCAAAATGCCGTTTTGTAAAGTGTTAAGTAGTGTGTTGTACATAAAAGGTCTTTATAGTTGCTTACACCATATTTTGTTTGCTATGCTTTATTCATCATTAATTATTGCTACTTTATTAGGTGCAGCACACGTTTATTCGAAGTTTTTAATGTTTATGTTTTTAAAACCTTCTATGCTCTTTTACCCATCCGGTTATATAATCTGCAATTTCGCTGCTGGTTGCACCGGGAGAAAATAACCTTCCAACACCTAACTCATTCAATGCTTTTATATCATCTTCCGGAAGAATGCCACCACCTGTTAATAACACATCGTCCATTTCCTTTTCTTTAAGCAGTTGTAATATTTTTGGAAACACAGTATTGTGTGCACCACTTAAAATACTTACGCCAATGGCATCAACATCTTCCTGTAACGCAGCATTAACAACCATTTCAGGCGTTTGCCGTAAACCTGTATAAATCACTTCCATTCCTGCATCTCTTAATACAGCGGCAATAACTTTTGCTCCGCGGTCATGTCCATCAAGCCCAACCTTGGCCACTAGAACACGTATAGGCCTGTTAAACTCGTTATTCATGTTGCTATTATCTGTATACAAAAATAAGTAATGAATTAGAATGAGGATTGCTGCTAATATTTGTCATTAAGTTTAGCATGATCTTCATCTATCTTTTGCTGAAAGAACTGGTTAAAATTTTTACTAGCGTTTTTAAAAAGAATTATCAGCGACCCTCTTTCTCTTGCAAAAGGATTGGTGACGCTATCTACCAAAATAGCAGATTTAAATTCTTTTATAAACGGATGCTGCATTTCATTTTCGTCATCAGTAACAACAATAAGATTGTCAATATGAAGGCGCTTTGGTATCCAATACAAAAAGCTGGCATTATCGCTGTAAGGCTGAGGCAACTTGTATTTTTTTGAGTAATAATCTACAGCACCTGCCAGGCCATAATTATCACAAAAGATGGTAGTATGTTTTTGTTCATTGCTATCAAGCATACCATATGCGTTCGCAACTTTTTGAGTCGTTTCTTCCCAACCTAACATATCAGCAAAGTCCTGTGGCAAGGGATGATCTTTTTGGTCTTCCCATTTTAAGGCGCCGGTTTTATCCATGCCTGTGATATTATAAAATTTATTGAGATTTGCGGGTGAGGTAACGGGCAATGCAACGGGAATAAACACCAAACCTAACAACACAGGTATCAGTATAAACATAATGCGCAATGCTTTAAAACGTAGTGCGGTAAACGTTTCCAGGTGATAAGCGCCAAATGCAAATAGAACAGGATAAGCACCAAGGGAATAATAATTTTTACCGTGAAGGATCATCAACAGGGCTATTACGCTGATATAAGTAAAGCCAATAAAGCGATAGGGTTTTCCTTGTTGAGTAAAACTTACAAACCACCATCCTGCAAGCCATATAAAGAAACAAGGGAGATTCATGATTACCTGGTCGACCAAAAAACCTGCAGGATTTACATACTGCAATTGCGTATCCTGAAGTTCCTTCATGTGATGTATAACAGGAAAGTGATGAATAATCTGCCAGGCTAAATTTGGAAGAAATATAAGAATTGCAAGCATGGAAGCATAATAGAAATGCCTGTTGTAGAATATCTTCCTGTGTTTTGTTAGCAGTACTCCAACAAGTATTGCGATAACAAAAAAAGCTACAGAGTATTTGCTTAACATACCAAAACCAGCACTTGCTCCAAAATAATACAGCCATTTGCTTTTGCCTGTTTTGATAAAACTAATAATGCTGTAAGCAATCATGGTCCAGAAAAATATCTCCAAAAAGTTCGGCTGAAATAAATAATGTATGCGTAAATAAACTCCAAAAACAAAGGAAAGAAATCCAAGAATTAAAGCAAACGATTTTCCTCCCAGGGACAGGATGATCTTACCTGTTAAGATAAAATTTAAAGCACCAAACAGGGAAGGCCAGAATTTTAACCAGAACATATTGTTGCCCAGCAAGTTTGTGATCCATGCAAACACAGAAAGCAATGGAGGAATTTCCATGTAGCCCCATGACATGTGGTTAGCTTCGGCGAGGTAAAGAAATTCATCGCGGTGAGGTTCGTATAGAGGCGCCTGTAAAAGAAAAGGCAATAAAAATTTTATAAGCGCAAGTATATACAAAAGCCTTGTATCCCTTTGCATGTTCAGGTAATTTGCGAGAAAGATACAACAGGCTTTAGAAATAAATTTATTGTATATGAG
>CAXSEB010000157.1:0-5854 GCA_964235805.1 uncultured Chitinophagaceae bacterium
GTTAAACCTAAAGAAAAAGGTATTGAAGTGTTTAAGGCAAGTTTTGCACAAACCACAAACCAGTTGGCAAGAGTTAACGCCATTTGGGGTATAAGCCAGTTAGCACGCCAGGATAAAAAGTATGCACCTATTTTAGAACCGCTGTTAAAAGACAAAGATGCAGAGATTAGGGCACAGGCTGCTAAATGGCTGGGAGACATAAAGTATAACCAGGCCGGTCCTAATCTTCTTCCATTATTAAAAGATACCAATAGCCGGGCCCGGTTTTTTGCTGCTGAAGCTTTAGGAAGAATAATGTACGAGCCTGCTATCAGCCCTATCATACAAATGCTTAAAGAGAACAATGATGAAGATGCATACTTACGCCATGCAGGAAGTCTTGCCCTTGCAAGGATAGGAAAAGCAGACCCGTTAATTGCTTTATCAAATAATACTTCACGTGCTGTAAAGATTGCTACAGTGGTGGCACTTAGAAGAATGAGAAATGCCGGCATTGCCAGGTTTCTTAATGATGCTGATGAATATATTGTTACAGAAGCCGCCCGTGGCATCAATGATGATCTTTCTATTGAAGGTGCGCTTGTTCCCTTAGGTAATTTATTAAAGAATACCAGCTTTACTAATGAAGCCTTAATAAGAAGGGCAATCAATGCTAACCTAAGAACGGGAACTGATGCAGCAATGCAGAACATCATTGATTATTCTTTAAAAGAAAACAAGCCGCCAAAGATGCGCGCAGAGGCACTTGAGGCATTAAGCACATGGGCACAACCTTCAGTATTAGACAGAGTGGACGGACGTTTCAGAGGAGTTGTAAAGAGAGATATATCTGTGGTTAGAAATAAAACGGCAAACACATTTGTTCAGTTGCTAAACAACAGGGACACACTTGTAAGGTTAAGCTCTATTAAGGCAATAAATAAACTTGGTATTAACCAGGGTAACGCAATGTTACTGTCTCTTTTAAAAAATGATAAAAACACAGCAGTCAAAGTTGAAGCGCTAAAAGCATTAGCATCTATGCCTAACCAGTTTATGGAACAGGCAATTCAAACAGCACTTACCGGTAAAGATAAACGTGTAAGAGTTGCCGGTATTGATCTTATAGGCAAGATGAACATACCAAAGCCTTTAATGGTTACGCTGCTTTCAGATGTTATAAATACCAAAACCACTGAAGAAAAACAAGCCGCAATCTTAACGCTTGGTCACTTGCCGGTTGAAAACACCAGCAAGGTTTTTGACGGTTTATTGACTCAAATGAGTAATGGTAAACTTTCTCCTGATCTCTATTTTGAATTGGGTGAAGCTATTGACAGCACAAGGTTTCCTCAACTAATTACAAGGTACAAAGATGCCACTTCCAGATTGTCTAAAGACAACCTTACTGCTTCATTTGCCGGAAGCCTTTATGGAGGTGATGCTCAACGAGGCCGTAACATTTTCTTTACAAACCAGTCAGCACAATGCATAAGGTGCCATTCGTACGATGATATGGGAGGCAATGCCGGCCCACGTTTGAATGGTGTTGCAAGCAGGCTGCCCCGGCCAAAACTGCTGGAAGCTTTGATAAACCCCAGCGCAAGATTGGCGCCGGGGTTTGGAGTAGTTACGGTTGAACTGAAAGATGGAAAAACTCTTGCCGGCGTATTGCTCGATGAAAATGAAAAGAGCCTGACCATAAAAGTAAGCGACAAACAAAATGAAGTGATCGCTAAAAACTTAGTCATCAAAAGAATTAACGCAGCTTCCAGTATGCCGGAGATGAGGTACATCCTTTCTAAAAAAGAAATCAGAAATGTAGTAAGTTTCTTATCAGGTTTAAAATAAATTATAGGGTTTAAAGAAGATTAAGAAAGTTTGACTTGGACGTTATAGGCGATCACTCCAGGTATTGTGCTTTCTTTGCTAAAGAAACGTTTACCTGTCAGGCATTAACCATAGTTTGTATATCAAGCTTTTTCATTTTCATTACTTCCGCCATCACTCTCTGTGCTTTTTCGGGATCCTTCATAAGGCTGCCTGTTACTTTAGGTACTATCTGCCATGATACGACAAACATATCTCTTAGCCAGCCGCATCTTGATTCTTCGCCGCCTGCGGTAAGTTTTGCCCAGTAATTATCAATCTCTTCCTGTGTGTCACATTCTGCCACTATAGAAACTCCTTCATTAAATTTAAAGTCATGATTACCGGTGCCATCCATTGCTGCAAACATTTCGTTATCTAAAGAAAAGTGCCCGAACTTCAAGTTACCTTCCGGTTGCTCTTCACCCGCTTTGTATATTTCTAAATGATGGATTGTAGAGTTTGGAAATATGGAGGTATAATGTTTTATTGCCTGCTGCGCTTTACCATATTGTTCACCCACAAACAAGAAAGAAGGAATAACTTTCTGTCCGCCTGCTGGTAAGTTGCCAAGCATAAGCTGCCAGGTCATGCCATATTTATCAACTACCCAGGCGTACTTTTCGCTCCATGGATATTTATCCAAAGGCATCATGGTTTTGCCACCTTCAAACAGCTTGTTATAAATGTTTTCTATTTCCTCATTTGACTGGCAGGTAACAAACAATGAAATGGAAGTATTGATGGTGAACATGGGCCCGCCATTTAAACCCATTATCTTCTTACCTTCAATTTCAAACTGCACAACCATTGGTGTGTTTATAATAACTTTTGAATTGCTGAAAACAGTGCAATAAAAGTTTGCGGCTTCGCCGGCGTTGCCATCAAACCACAGGCATGGAAAAATGTTGTTGTTCATGTTGAATCTTTTTAATTTATAAAGTTGTACACGTCTCTTTAAACATGTTAAAGCAAAAATAGCGGTTAAGGATAATGTATTAGAGAGGGTTTTAAGACATTCTACAGGACAAATACGACAAATATTAAGATAAAACCAGCGAAAGCATTTCGGGAAACAATATACAATGCAGCCAGCGAGTGGTTGAACTTGTATCTTTTAAAAACTATTAAATAAATTATTGATAACGATATTTACCTGATGTTTTATTGCCACAATAGAACCATGCAAAACACTGCTACCGATAATCTTACCAAAACAAATACCGTTTCTTTTAATAAGAAACAATGCTTTTGATAAGAGTGATGGTAAAACAATGAGAGAAACGTTATGCAGAAGTATCTTTAGTTGTTCTAAGCAAACCAATACCGGTAAAAAAGAATATGAGGCCAAGTATGCTATACACAAGAATCATTTTGGTATTAGAAGATCCTCTACCTGAATTAACGAAACTTATTGCCGCAGCTATTAATCCTGCGATACCCAATATGGTAAGTATAATCCCAAACATTTTCTTTTCCATTTTTAAAAGATTTATGAGAACATGTTCTTGCAAATTACAGGCCGCGAAATTGATGCTTTTATCTGACAAAGTACTATTATAAATCTTTTTAATGATAACGTTTAACTAAACAAAACCTAACACTGTTCATCCCGAACTTCAATAGAAAAAATTGGATCATAATGACATCGACTATGCTTGTTCTACTAATTCATTCAAAGCCTGTAAGGTTGCTATCTCTCCAATGTTTTGTGAGGATTTGAAATGTGAAATTTAAAAAAAATCAGCAACAGCCGGTTCTATTTAAATAATGAACACTACTTTAGTAAAATATTTTGTTGAAGAATCACCCTGGCTCGCCTATAGAAAGATTTTATTTCTTTCAACTTTAAATTTCTATTATGAGACCCATGTTGGATTTAAACAACTCTATTATCGTTTGCTGCGTTATTTTATTTAGCATGCTAACTTCGTTCAATACCCACTCAAAAACTACGTCGGCAGCTCCCGAAATTATCCAAATAATTGATCGTGATGGTGAATCAGATAATTTAATAATGAGGGACGTAAACGAGAACAGGGCAGAGGTTTTTAATGTTGCTTCCGGTCAAAATATCAAATGGTTATTGAAAAATAATGAGTCGGTTAAAAGAATTACAAACATTTATAAGAAAGACATTAGCGAAAATGTTTTCAGCACCGAGCCGCACCCAATCGGGGCATCGCCTAATTGGGAAGGAACAATCGATGCAAATGCAGATGGCAAAATAGAGTCGTACAATATAGATTGGGTTGACGCAGAAGGTAAAACGCACACATTTGATCCGGTTATACAGGTTAAACCTAAGCCACTTTAGTCTTGAGCAAAGACTACCAGCACAGGTTAAGGATCATCTATCAATCGCTCAGGGTAGTAAAGTAATTATTAGAAAATAATTACAGGCGTCCTGTTTATTCAAAAATCAACACTACTTTAGTGAAATATTCTGCTGAAAGATCAACTGCTTACCTATAGAAAAGAATCACTTATTCTTTTAACCTCCAAATTTGTATTATGAGATTAGTGTTTTCTTTATGCAAGGTTTTTTCTTTTTGTTTTTTTATTAATGCATTTTCTTCCTGCAAAATTCCTTCAGTTGTTACGGGTGGTCCGGATAGACCAAGAAATCATGGGACCATTTCAATCATCCGCAGCAATACGACCTCTGGTAAACTGGAAATGATTGATCAAAAAGGAGAATCGGCGCAAATTTATAATGCGTGGTACGGGCAAACAATTAAGTGGAAAATTAAAGACACCGCAGTAAGGTCTTTTGATAGCATGCCTCCAAAGAAGCAACAACTCTACAGTATATTCAAAAGAGAGCCGCACAAAAAACTTCTTTCAAGAACATGGAAGGCAAAAATTGAAAAAACAACTGATAAAGGCGTGCAAAAATACTTCTATAATATAATTTGGACGGATAACGCCGGCAAGTCTCACACTCATGATCCGTTGATCCAGGTTAAACCCAAGTAATAAATTCTATTATGTACTTCATTAACGAAAGTATTTGTTTGATTGCACTTACCTGTTGTGCTAGCTCATGGCTTTACAAACTCAATAATAAAGAATAAAGCTCTTTACCCAACAATACTATTATGATACAAGTGTTGCGTTCTAATTTGCTGAAAGTATTTCTATTGATTGCACTGCTATCCGCTGTTTATTCCTGCAACAATCTTTATAATAAAGACAAACCAGCAAAAATTTTAATAAAGAGAGGAAACCCTGATGATGGTACTTTAGATTTGAAAGATTGGACTGGAATATTTTCTGCAAAAAAGTTTGAGGTTAAGGCTGGAAGAACCATCCGTTGGTATCAAAATGCCAAAGAAGTTGAGAAGATCACAAATATTTACCAGAAACCAAAACCGGGCAATTTAAATGTGTTTAGTATTCTTCCGCACCGCATCGACAGCACTGCTGATTAGGAAGCAACAGTCGATACCGCTTCGGTTTTTAAAACTGAAGAGTATAATATAGAATGGATCGATAAAAACGGCGATACGCTTACATACGATCCATTAATCCAGGTAAAACCTAAATAATAACAACAATGTTTTTGCGTGGCAAAGTTTATTTGCGTTTAATTGCTTTCTTCTGCGCCATTACTTATAGTGCTTTTGCACAAGATCAAAAAGTGGCGGATAGCCTGCGCAGAATTTACGACCAAAACAAACTTACAGGCCCAGCAAAGCTTGAATTACTCAACCAGTTATCATTTAATGAAGTCAACAGTTTTGAACTGTCATTAAAGTATGCGCAGGAATTAATAAGTCTTGCAACGGAAGAACAAAATAATAAATATGTGTTTCATGGCTATTTTCAAAAAGGAAACAAGAAAAGAATACTAGGTGATTATAAGGATGCATTAGATGCATATTTTACAAGTGCAAATGCTGCAAGTGCAGCTAAAATTAATTCCTATGAAGCGAGTGCCTATGGAGCTATTGGCGATGTCTATGGTCTTACAGAAAATTATCCAGGCTCTAGTTTGTACTAC
>CAXSEB010000158.1:0-5850 GCA_964235805.1 uncultured Chitinophagaceae bacterium
AATACCTGTCATGTGAAACAATCACTACTGCGCCCTGGTAATGTTGAAGGTACTTTTCTAGCCATTCAATTGAAGGAAGATCAAGGTGATTGGTAGGCTCATCTAACAGCAAAACATCTGGCTGCATTAAGATCATTTTTGCAAGCAGCACTCTCATTCTCCAGCCACCGCTAAATTCTTTGTAAGGTCTTTTCAGGTCAGCATTGGCAAACCCAAGTCCCTGCAATATTTCTTCAGATTTATGATGTATGCTATATCCTCCTAAAATCTCAAGCTCATGTAATTTATCAGCATAGCGATGCGCCAATGCCTCATCTGAACTCTTTTCCAACTCAACACCTATAGCTTCAATTTCTTTTTCTAATTGCAATACTTTTTCAAAAGCGCCAAGGGCTACCTGCAATATTGAATCTTCTGTATCAAAACTTAAAAGATCCTGGTGTAAGAAACCAATAGATGTGTCTTTGCTTTTTTCAACAGAACCGGCTGATGGTAAATATTGGCCCGTAAAAACTTTTAATAAAGTTGATTTGCCTGTTCCGTTATAACCTATAAGCCCGATACGCTCATTTGGCTGTATATGCCATGTTGCATTTTCTACAATCGCTCTTGCGCCAAATTCAAACGTAACATTTTGTAATCCTAATAACATATTCGGTTTTTAAAATGCCTGCAAATTTAAGCGGTATTTGTGTAAACAATCGTTAACTATTGTAAAGGGCTTGCCTGTTTATACTTTAACTTTGAAAAAAATTTTACAATGAAACCATTGTTATGGATAATTATTCTTGTTGCAATTATTGCCGGTGTTTGGCTGATGTTTTTTAAAGATAAGCAAGGCATAAAAAATGTAAAGAAAGTACCTGAGAAAGTTTCAAATCATTCTTCAGCATTTAATAAAAGTGTTACAGCAGCAATCGATGGTTATCTTGATATGAAGTCTGCATTTGTAGAAGCGGACACTTTAAAGGCCAAAGCAACAAATAAAAGATTTATAACATTAATTGATAGTATAAAACTTAATGAAGTCACCAAAGACACTTCAGCCATTTTCCAGTCGGCATCAATGCTGGTAAGCGATATAAAAGCCAATGCCGCCGCCATTTCCGGCGAAACAGACATTACTGAAATGCGCCAGGATTTTAGAATGGTTTCGGAAAATTTATATCCTTTTCTTAAAACAATTAATTACAAAGGTGCAACACTTTACTGGCAAAATTGCCCGATGGCTTTCGGAGAAAATAAAGAAGCAAACTGGATAAGCAATACGGCCGAAATCATAAACCCTTACATGGGGAAACATCATCCGGAGTATAAAAGTGCTATGCTACATTGCGGCGAAACAAAAGACACCATTAAGTAATTTCTAATAACGCAAGTTTGTATTATGGAACGTTTTGTTGAATGTTATCCCTTTCCTTTATGTACAAAAGCAATAGTTCCGTTCTTTTCTGTGTCAGATGTTATCCTTACTTCGTAACGCTTGTCGCCATCTGTAACAATCATCAGTGCAGTGTTTGGCGGTATGGTGCCTAAATTTTCCGCATACATAGTAAGTTCATTAGTGCTGGAATTGTTTAAGGTCAATGATAATGTAATTGGTTTATCAGATAATCTTTTATGTGATACCAGCAACGCACCGTTATAAAATACAGATACTGAATCACCATCTATTTCACCGTTATCATACAATTGAACATTAAATGTATCCTGCTTTATCTCTATAGTTTGTAATACTGACTTAGATCGTTTTTCGAAGCTGCTTGGTGATAACGTTTTAGTATCATCAGTTTTAACTTGAGGGATAATTGCAGGAACCGAATTTTTTATTTGACGGTCGTTTTTAGCTACTTCATTCTTCGTTTGCGTTTTTGCAGCAGGCGCTGGCTTTTTGATTGGAGTGGGCGCACTTGGTTTTCCTTTAGCTGTTACCGGAGGCTGGGAAGATCTGTTTAAGTCCCGGAAAGGCGTATTCTTTTTTGTGATAGCCACATTGGGCTTTGGGGTACTTAACCCCGGCATAGCCTTCAGCAATCGTCTTGTTAGCACTGTTTTGCCAAAACCGCAGCCTCCTGTTTGATTTGGGGCCGGAACCCATGTCCCTTCTAAGGTTTCGACACCATCTTGATCTTTAATATAGCTTAATTTATGTGTTTGAAAACAGTTTCTAAAATCAGGAGGAGTATTATACTTTGTTCTTTCAAATTCAGTAACAACTATTTCCCTGGTTGCTTTGCTTAATGTTCCTCTTAATTTGCAAATAGTAAAATAGCGTTTTGCACCTTCCATAAAATAGGTGTAAGAATAACCGGAAACAGAAGAACCTTTACATTCAAGTTCGAGAACATAATCAATTTTGTTACCGCCAAAACCAGCAAAGCCGGAACTGTTATCAGAAAAGCCGCCTTTCCATTGGCCGTCTAATCTTTGAGCATTTATGGTGAATTGGATGAATAAAGAAAAGAGCAGGGTAAAGAATATCTTCATCGTTATATAAATGTTTGCAACAAAATTATGCGTAAAAAAAAGGTAATCGTTTTTTTACATTCTTTCTTTATCTAATACTTCGTTAAATTTGCCCCTCCAAAAAAACAAAAGGTTTTTGTTTTTTCAACTTTGGTTTCCTTTTCAAAACATGATAAATATTACTTTTCCGGATAATGCTGTAAGGCAGTATGAGCAAGGATCTTCATCAATTGATATTGCTAAATCTATCAGCGAAGGATTGGCACGCAAAGTTTTAGCTGCAGAAGTTAATGGAGAAGTTTGGGATGTGGCAAGGCCGATTATAAATGATTCTCAAATCAACTTGTTAACCTGGGATAATGACAAGGCTAAGTCAACTTTCTGGCATTCATCTGCTCACCTCATGGCTGAAGCGGTTGAATCAATGTTTCCGGGAGTAAAGTTTTGGGTTGGCCCGCCATTGGAAAAAGGTTTTTATTATGATATCGATTTGGGGGATAATGTTATAGCAGAAGAAGATTTGAAAAAGTTAGAAGCTAAGATGGCCGAACTTGCTAAACAAAACAATCTCTACATAAGAAAAGAAATTTCAAAAGATAACGCGGTCAGGTATTTTGAAGAGAAGGGTGATGAGTATAAACTTGATTTATTAAGCGGCTTAAAAGATGGTGAAATAACTTTTTATAGACAAGGAAAATTCACCGATCTCTGTCGTGGTCCGCATATTCCGTCAACAGGTTTTATTAAAGGCATAAAGCTTACCGCTATTGCAGGCGCTTATTGGAAAGGTGATGAAAAAAATAAAATGCTTACCCGCATTTATGGAGTTACATTTCCTACGCAGAAGGAATTAGAAGAATATTTAATATTGCTTGAAGAAGCAAAGAAAAGAGATCACAGGAAATTAGGAAAAGAATTAGAACTGTTTACTTTCTCTGAGAAAGTCGGCATGGGATTGCCTTTGTGGCTGCCTAAAGGTACAATGCTAAGAGAAAGATTGCAGCAGTTTTTACAAAAGGCACAGATTGAATCCGGTTATCTTCCTGTTATAACTCCTCATATTGGTCATAAAAATTTATACATAACCAGCGGCCATTACGAAAAATATGGGAAGGACAGTTTTCAGCCGATAAAAACTCCGCAGGAAGGTGAAGAGTTCTTTTTGAAACCGATGAATTGTCCGCATCATTGTGAAATTTATAAAGCATCGCCACGCAGCTATAAAGATCTGCCGTTAAGGCTTGCAGAGTTTGGTACTGTATATCGTTATGAGCAACATGGAGAACTGCATGGACTTACTAGGGTTCGTGGATTTACGCAGGATGATGCGCATTTGTTTTGCATGCCGTCGCAGGTGAAAGATGAATTTAAAAAAGTTATTGATCTGGTTTTATATGTTTTTAATTCTCTGGATTTTAAAGATTATACAGCACAGATTTCTTTAAGAGATAAAGAGGATAAAAGTAAATACATAGGCTCTGATGAAAACTGGCAACTTGCAGAAGATGCTATAATTGAAGCAGCAAATGAAAAAGGATTGCCAACAATTATTGAATATGGTGAAGCTGCATTTTATGGACCTAAGCTGGATTTTATGGTTAGAGATGCAATTGGCCGAAGATGGCAGCTTGGTACTATTCAGGTTGATTATAATTTACCGGAAAGATTTGAGTTAACCTATATTGGTGAAGACAACGCAAAACATACGCCGGTTATGATTCACAGGGCTCCGTTTGGTAGCCTGGAAAGATTTGTAGCTTTGTTAATTGAACATTGTGCAGGAAAGTTTCCTCTGTGGCTTGCACCTGTACAGGTGAAGATTTTACCGATCAGTGATAAGTTCATCAGCTATGCAGAAAATGTTTTAAATAAATTGAAAATTGCAGATATTCGTGCAGAGATTGATGACAGGGGTGAGAAGATAGGAAAGAAGATCAGGGATACTGAACTTGCGAAAATACCGTTGATGTTAGTGATAGGAGAGAAGGAAGTAAATGAAGAAAAAGTTTCAGTAAGAAGGCAAGGCCATGGAGATGCCGGCACAAAAACACTCAATGAGTTTATTGAATTGGTAAAACAGGAAGTGAAGAACAAAGCAGCAAACGTATAAGCTACGACCCTATAGAGGAAGATATAAGAAGGCAATAACCTAATAACATTAAATTTATTCTTAACTAAAATCAATTAATGGCATTTCCACCAAGAGCACCAAGAGGTGCATTTAATCCCCGTTTTAAAAAAGAACAACAACAGGAACACAAAACCAACCACATGATAAGAGTGCCGCAGGTACGGCTGGTTGGTGAAAATGTAGAGATAGGCGTTTACGATACGTTAGCAGCACAAAGAATGGCTCAGGATCAGGGACTTGACCTGGTTGAAATTTCTCCGCAGGCTGATCCGCCGGTATGTAAAATTATAGACTATAATAAATTTTTGTACGAAAAGAAGAAGAAGGAAAAGGAGATGAAGGCTAAGAGTAAAGTCTCCGAGGTTAAAGAAATCCGCTTTACGCCAAATACAGATGATCATGATTTTGATTTCAAATCTAAGCATGCGGAAAATTTTCTAAAAGACGGCAACAAGGTAAAAGCTTATGTTCAATTTAAAGGACGTGCAATTATGTTTAAAGAAAGAGGAGAGTTACTTCTTTTAAAATTTGCTGAAAGATTAGTGCAGGTGGGCACTTTGGAAAGCATGCCCAAGCTGGAAGGCAAAAGAATGTTTGCCATATTTGCGCCTAAAAGCCAGAAGAAGAAATAGTGCCTCTGCGGAGAGTTTAATTTTCATAATTATAATACTTAATTATCATGCCTGTTAATATCGTTGAAGAAATACAAAAGAAACTTGGAATAGCTCAATTGCAAAAAATAGATCCAAACACTCAACAGGTAAAAAAGCCTGAAGACATAACTCCGCAAAATGATCTGTGGCAGGCTGCAATTCCTGCAGTGCTTTTAGGATTATATAAGTTTACAGGTGACAAAGATGGAAATGCTGCAATTACTAACGGGTCTCTTTCATCAAATTTATTAGCCACCATTTTTGGGAAAGACAAAGAAAGAACGGTTGCACATGTTGCTGAATACACAGGTAATACAACTGGGTTTACTGAAGAAAAAATGGAACAGGTTGCCCAAAATGCAATAAGTGTTATAAACCAGAACATAACCACTTCAGAAAAGTCAGACACTAGTGTAAGGCAGTTTTTAATTGATCAGCGTAACAATATTCTTGTGCATTTACCTCCTGAACTGGAGTTAGGTAATATATTAGATGACAATACAATTGATGATCGGACAAATAAAATGGAAGGTCCGTTGTCTAGTCACATGCACTGGTTGGAAAAATTCTTCCCAAGCACTGATAGAAAGAAGGAAGAAA
>CAXSEB010000159.1:0-896 GCA_964235805.1 uncultured Chitinophagaceae bacterium
TCGATCGGATTTTCGTTGGAAGAAATAAAATCGCCACGGCGATCATGTATAGGATAAGGTAAGGTATCACTTTTAAAAATGGAACTATCCTGGGCACTTACTGTTTGAGGTAATGCGAGAAAGGTAACGGATATAACCAGCCATAAAACTCCAAAACCAAATAAAAAACGAGTTGATTTGGTGGTCAGTTTTCTTTTAAGCACCGTCCAGTGAAATTGATTAAGTAGAGATTTTTATCAAATGGCTTTAAGCGCTTTTTTTATAATGAATTCCAAATGTGTTTCTGCGGGTTCTTCTGAAAGTATCTTATTTACAGATTGCTCTGCTACCGTCCGTGATATACCGAGGGCAACCAAAGCATTTAACGCATCCTGTTGTAAACTATTGTTTTTGATCACAGTTATTGAACTGTCAAATGGCTGTTTGTTTACTTTGTCCCTTAACTCCAGTACTAATCTCTCAGCAGTTTTTTTGCCTATACCTTTTACACTTTCTAAAATTTTAGCATTTCCCTGTAAAATCGCCTTGCTTATCTCACCGGGCAGCATATTAGACAACATCATCCTTGCTGTAGCTGCACCAATTCCGGAAACGCTTATTAACATTATAAACATTTCCTTTTCCTCAGCCTCAAAAAATCCATATAAAACATGTGCATCTTCTTTTACCTGCAAATACGTAAATAATTTCCCTTCTGCAAGCTGTTGAATTTTACCATAGGTATTAAGGCTTATATTAACCTCATAACCTAAGCCATTTATATCTACATAAACAACCGTTGGATTTTTATAGGTAAACTTACCCGCTAAATATGCAATCATGATAATCTCTGCCAAAAATAACATTTTCGTTCGTATGTAAATCAACTGTGGATGATTATATGTTTTGTAATGCGA
>CAXSEB010000159.1:906-5842 GCA_964235805.1 uncultured Chitinophagaceae bacterium
AGTTGTATTTTTATTTTTTATTTAGAACGAAATAGAATTTGATGGATAAAAAACTAACTGCGGCTATAACCTCCGTTGGGGGATTTGTACCGGAATACCGCTTAACCAACGCTGAGCTTGAAACCATGGTAGAGACAAATGACGAATGGATCACAAGCCGCACCGGTGTAAAAGAAAGAAGGATTTTAAAGGGAGAAAATAAAGGCGTTTCCGATATGGGCGCACCAGCCGTTTTAGAAATTTGTAAAAAAAGAGGAATAGATCCCCAAGAAATTGATTGCATCATATGCTGTACTGTTACACCTGATATGACGTTTCCGGCAACTTCTAATATTATTTGTAATAAAATCGGGGCAATAAATGCTTTTGGATTTGATTTGTCGGCTGCGTGCTCTGGTTTCCTATACGGAGTTACAACCGGCGCTGCACTTATTGAAAGTGGGAGATATAAAAAGGTAGTTGTGGTAGGGTCTGATAAGATGAGCGCTATTACAGATTATACCGATCGTACTACCTGCATTCTCTTCGGAGATGCTGCAGGTGCTATTTTATTAGAGCCTGATTACGAAGGCTTTGGTATTTTAGATAGTTTATTAAAATCTGATGGAAGTGGCGCACCTTATTTACACATGAAAGCGGGCGGATCCTTAAAGCCTGCCACTGTGGAAACCGTTTTAGCAAAAGAGCATTACATTTACCAGGAAGGCCCCTCAGTTTTCAAGTTTGCTGTTAAAGGAATGGCAGATGTATCATACGAATTGTTACAAAGAAATAACCTTACCGGCGAAGACATCGCATGGCTGGTTCCTCACCAGGCTAATAAAAGGATAATTGATGCAACTGCAAACCGGATGGGCTTATTAATAGATAAAGTCATGCTCAACATCCAGCGTTATGGAAATACTACTTCCGCTACTATACCATTGTGCCTGTGGGAATGGGAACAGCAATTAAAAAAAGGAGACAATATTGTATTAGCTGCTTTTGGTGGAGGCTTTACATGGGGAGCAACTTTGGTTAAATGGGCGTACGATACGTCAAAGTCCTAAAGGGCTTAATACCCCAAACCCCTAAGGGGCTTAATCTTACAATTAAAAAATATAATCAAATGGATAAAACAGAAAAATTACACCTGATGGAAAAGATACTCCGTGAACTTGATGATGTTGTTCACAGTCAAACATCGCTTCTTAAAAAAGTAGCGCAGCTCGAGGCGGAGAATATCAATCTTGGTAATACACTTCTTGAAAAACAATTACCCGAAATTCATACAAAAGCAGATGACGCACTTACTGTTGCAACTGCACTTCATGCAGATTTTACTGAAACAAAAGACAAGTTTATAAAAGATAATAAGCTCGACGAAGTGCTGCCTGAAGCATAGAAGTTTTTATTTCCCTTTTAAAAGATTTGGATTGGTCCTGGTGAATACGATCAAATCTGTAGGCGTTATCTTATCAACACCTAATTGCCGCAACATTGTTACCAACTGACCACGATGATAGGTTTGATGATTGAACAAATGTAAAAGCACTTCGTACACAGGTTGCTTAAACTGTTCTTTCTTGGTATTTTGATAAGCAAACACATGGCTGATGTTCGCTTCATTTGTACTGTTCACCCAATCAAGCCATTGCTGCGAAAGCTGCAATAACTTTTTAGAAAGATCTTGATAATTACCATTAAACCAGCCGGGCAAAGTTGTTTGTTCCACAAGTTTAATACGTTCCCACCAAACATTTTCTACCTCCATCATATGCAGGATAGTCTTATAAATTGATGGAAAGCTGCTTATGATTTCCTTATTTATTTGTTCTGCGGATAAAACATTTATTTGCCCGGTTATTTTTTTGTTTGCCCAAAAATTATATGCGGCATATTGTTGTAAAAGTTGCTTCATGTTTTACCTACTTTTGCTTCAAACATAAATATTCATTCCATATTCCTGATTATTAATTATTAACATGTCTTCAAAAAAAATTCGTTTCAAAGGCTTCAGTTCTGCGGCCATTCATAGCGGCCATAAACAGGATGAAAGTAACGCTCATTTAACCCCTATATACGCAAGCAGTACATACGTATTTGACAATGCAGATCAGGGCATGCGCCGTTTTAATGGTGAAGAAAAAGGTTACATCTACAGCCGCTGGGGCAACCCGACAATGACAGAAGCCGAAGAGAAGATTTCGGCTATGGAAAGTTTTAATATCAAAGATAAAAAGGGAGAAGATCTGCAATTAAAAACTATTTTACATGCAAGCGGAATGGCAGCGTTGTCCACGTTAATGTTATCAAACCTGAAATCAGGTGATAAAATTCTTTCTCATTTTTCATTATACGGCGGAACGCAGGAGTTGTTTGAAAAAGTTTTACCGCCATTAGGTATTGAAGCAATTATTGTTGACCTGAGAGATGTAAGCAAAGCTGAACAAGCATTAAAAAAAGATAGCAAAATAAAACTGCTTTATCTTGAAACTCCTGCTAATCCAACAATACAATGTGTAGATATTGATGAATTATCTAAACTTGGTAAGCAACACAATTTAATTGTTGCTGTAGATAATACTTTTGCCACGCCTTACCTGCAACAACCATTTAAGTATAATGTTGATTATGTTTTTCATTCCACTACGAAGTTTTTAAATGGCCACGGAACCGCTATTGGCGGAGCTTTGATTGGAAAAGACATTAAGTATATGGAAGAAAGAATGACTAAAGTTCATAGGTTGTTGGGAGGAAACAGTAATCCATTCGACGCATTTTTATTAACGCAGGGAATGAAAACTTTAGAGGTAAGGATGGAACGACATTGTAATAACGCAGTAAAGGTTGCTGATTTTTTACAACAACATTCTTCTATCAGCAAAGTAAATTATCTCGGTTTAAAATCACATCATGATTATAATACCTCGATAAAGCAAATGAAACATCCAGGCGCCATGCTAAGCTTCGAGCTGAAAGACGGATTAAAGGCTGGAAAAAAGTTTATTGATAAATTACAAATGTGTGTAAGAGCAGTTTCGCTCGGCACTTGCGATACATTATTATCTCACCCTGCATCAATGACGCATTATGGAGTTCCTAAAGAAAAAAGAGAACAATACGGAATTAGTGATGGACTTATAAGAATGAGTGTCGGAATAGAAAACGTTGAAGATATTTTGAATGACCTGGAGCAGGCATTGGTATAGAGCTTTTAAGTTTAAGTGGAGTACTGTTTAATTTTATTTAAAATGAATATTACTATACGCCCCGCTGTTAAAGAAGATTGCGCCAGGATGCTGCAGCTTGTAAAAGAGCTGGCTATTTATGAAAGAGCAGCACATGAAGTAACCGTAGATTATGATCATTTTGAGGAAAGCGGTTTTGGCCAAAATCCTGTGTGGTGGGCCGTTGTAGCAGAAGTTGATAAAATAGTGCAAGGCTTTGCGATGTATTTTGTCCGCTTTCGTACCTGGAAGGGACAATATATGTTTTTGGAGGATTTTGTAGTTACTGAAAAATTCCGCGGCAAAGGAATAGGAAAATTATTATTTGATAAATTGATTGAAGAAGCTAAAGAGAAACAATTTAAGGGCATGGTTTGGCAGGTGCTTGAATGGAATGAACCTGCGATAAAATTCTACAAAAAATATGATGGCGTACAATTAAATAAAGAATGGATTGATTGTACTCTATCTGTTTAAAGTAGTAAAAATGAGGTTAGATAAACAGATTGCAAATTGCTAAAATTTATACTATGGCTGAAAAAGTTACAATGGGTGACAATGGAAAACTCTTAGTTCCTGATAATCCTACAATTCCCTACATAGAAGGTGATGGAATTGGGCCAGACATCTGGAAAGCGAGTGTACGTGTTTTTGATGCAGCCATATCAAAAGCTTACTCCGGCCAAAAGCAAATTGATTGGCTTGAAGTATTGGCCGGTGAAAAAGCATTCAACCAAACCGGTGAATGGATGCCGGGCGCAACAATGGATGCTTTCAGGGAATACACATTATCTATTAAAGGCCCGCTTACTACTCCGGTTGGTGGCGGAATACGCAGTCTCAACGTGGCTTTGCGGCAGGAGCTTGATCTGTATGTTTGCTTAAGGCCTGTAAAATATTTTGAAGGTGTACCATCGCCGATGTGGCAGCCTGAAAAAGTAAACATGGTTATTTTCAGAGAAAACACTGAAGATATTTATGCCGGTATAGAATATATGACCGGCACACCAGAAGCAAAAAAGCTGTTGGAATTTTTACAGAATAATCTCGGTGTAAAAAACATCCGGTTCCCTGAAACAAGTTCTTTTGGAATAAAGCCCGTGAGTAAAGAGGGCTCTGAAAGATTGATCCGCTCGGCAATTGAATATGCAATTGCTAACAAAATGCCTTCAGTAACAATTGTGCACAAAGGCAATATTATGAAGTTTACAGAAGGTGCTTTTAAAAATTGGGGTTACCAACTGGCAACAAACGAATTTGGCGGCAATGTGTACACATGGAACCAATGGGAAGCAACAAAGAAAGAAAGCGGTGAAGCCGTTGCCAATGAAGAAATGCGTATTGCAAGAATTGGTGGAAAAATATTAATTAAAGATGCAATTGCTGATAACTTTTTACAGCAGGCATTGCTTGCGCCGCAGGATTATTCTGTTATTGCAACACTCAATTTAAACGGCGATTATATTAGTGATGCACTGGCTGCACAAGTTGGTGGAATCGGTATTGCGCCGGGCGCAAACATAAACTATTTAACAGGCCACGCTGTGTTTGAGGCTACACATGGCACGGCGCCCCGCTTTGCCAACACAAACACCATGAACCCATCTTCTGTTATATTAAGCGGCGTAATGATGCTCGAATATATGGGCTGGAAAGATGCTGCAGAATTAATTACAAATTCTGTTGGAAAAACGATTAGAAGTAAAAAGGTTACCATCGATTTTTAC
>CAXSEB010000160.1:0-5832 GCA_964235805.1 uncultured Chitinophagaceae bacterium
CGCAGCAACTGGATGCGTTTTATAAAGGTGAACCAGTAAATATCAAACAAAAGAACATCAGTTTCAATTCTACCCAATCTTTTATTCTACCGAAAAAATTTTCTATGGAGCTCTCAGGCATTTACACCTCTGGCGGTCTCTTCGGGAGATAAATTCATTGCTTTCTCTTCCCATAGAATGGCCTTGTCTTTTTGCCCCATTTTGTATAAGATATTGGCATAAGTATCAATGTAGGCAGGGTTTTGTTCGTTTGCAAAAGAATGCTTACTCCACTCTAAGGCTTCAGCAACACAGGTCATATCACTGCAGTTTTGAAATACCGTCCATGCAAAATCGTTTAGCTGGTTATCGTTTACGTTACTACTATACATTTTCATATAACTAACTATAGCAGGTGAAAACTTATTCCAGTCGCCCTTACTTTGGTAAAAAACAACTTTTGAATAGGCCATCATTTCGTTAGCCATGGAGGGATATTTTTTTTGCATCGAAGATTGAATAGCTGCCCAATCGGGTTCCTCCAGATCTTTAGGCGATTGCACTTTTTTGTTAAATATCTTGGAGAATACTTCTTCTCTTAAAACAATATCGCGAACTATTTTATAAGAGGAACCCTTGCCCAGTATGGCATCAACTTTATCTGCATGGTTAAGGATCATTTCAAAACCTTTGTCTTTGCTGGAGTTGGTAAATTTGCTAACAAAATCAATGTTGGTTTTTGTGTACAGATCTTTTTGTGCGGCGAGGTATTTATTGGCAACTTCGTTAGCGGTTTCTATATCATAAGCATCTAACGCACTTAACGCCATGCTGTACAGAAAGGCAGTATCATTTTTACCGGCTTTATATTTATCAAGCAGTGTATAGTATTGTTTTTGCGGATTTAAAGCAGTGGTAGCTTTATCTAAAAAAGCAGGCGCATCAGATGCACCAACAAAACGGTGAACAATTTTTCCATTAAAATCAAAAATCAAATAGGTAGGGTAAGCCCGAACCTTATATTGTTGAGCAATGTTATGACCTGACTGATACCAACTTTTTACTTCCGCATTATCCGCGGCTGTTGTGTCTAATTGAACCGCTACACTTACGAACTGTGCATTAATTGGATCGCCTACTTGCTGCAACGTAAAAACGGTGGCGCTCATAAAGCGGCAGGGACCACACCACGTAGTAAAGCAATCCATAAAAATATATTTATGCTCTGCTTTTGCTTTTGCCTGAACTTGTTGCCAGGTTAACCCATGTTCAAAACGAATGCCTTTATCCTGCGCAAATAAAATTGAAGGAACTAT
This sequence comes from uncultured Chitinophagaceae bacterium, assembly GCA_964235805.1. Taxonomy (GTDB): domain Bacteria; phylum Bacteroidota; class Bacteroidia; order Chitinophagales; family Chitinophagaceae; genus Ginsengibacter. The sequence continues at coordinate 1,296 of CAXSEB010000160.1, forward strand.
TGCAAATAATATAGCTAACTTTTTCATACGTAATTATTGAACACTGAATATACAAAATTATACAGAAGCGTTAGAAAATCAAGAAAGCTCTTGACTGTTTACAATGTATACCAGCCAGTTAAAGCAGCGAATAACAGGTAAAGAAGTTATATCAAAGTTTTAAGAAGAAAGTAAAGAATCTTGAACAACTTCTATCAATGTTTTAAACTTTACTAATTCTAAAGTACCTTTATTTAAAACACGATTAAGCCTGCGATTGCAGGCTTTGTTTTAACCTTTCATTAACCCCTTGACAAATATTTTTGCGACACTTAACTAATAGTATGAAGAAAATTATCTTGGCCATTATCTCTTGTTTCTCTTTTGCGGCTTTGTTCGCTCAGCAAGATACTCTTCTTCGTAAGCCATCCGCCAAATATGATATCAGCAACAGGCCTGGTGACCATTTTATGATTCAAATTTCTTCTGACCATTGGACGGGTATGCCTGACAGCATCTCAAGCCACCAAAACGGATTTTCCAGAGGCTTGAATATATATGCTATGACGGATAAGCCTTTTAAAGGAAATTCAGCATTTAGTGTTGGGATTGGTATTGGTATTGGAAGCAGTAATATGGTTTTTAAAAAAATGAATGTTGATGTAAAGTCAACCGCAGCAAGACTTCCCTTTACTGCATTAGACTCAACAAATCATTTCAAAAAATATAAAGTATCAATGTCGTACCTGGAAGTTCCGGTAGAATTGCGTTATGCATCCAACCCCGGAAATAGTGGTAAAAGCTGGAAGATTGCACTTGGTGGAAAGGTTGGTACTCTTATAAACCTACATACAAAAGGAAAAGATCTTCAGGATAAAAACAACAGGTTAATAGGTAGCTATACACAAAAAGAAAACAATAAAAAATATTTTTCAGGAACGAGGCTGATGGGCACAGCCCGAATTGGCTATGGCATTATTTCACTCTTTGGAGCTTACCAGATCAATAATATTTTAAAAGATGGCGTTGGACCTGATATGAAGCTTTACCAGGTTGGTATCACTTTTAGCGGGCTATGATTTTCTTCGTAAAAATTAAGGCGAATTCTTTTTAGAGTTCGCTTTTTTATTTAGTGTAACAGTTACAGTACTTATTTTTACATAAACTTCTTCATTGATAGAAAAGCAACAAGCAATAACAGCCGGTATAAAAGCCGTGTTAGTAGGAATTATTCAACAAGGCCAAAGCGAAGAATTACTTAATGAATATTTAGATGAATTAGCATTTTTAGCGGACACGGCCGGCGCAACAGCCGTTAAAAGATTTACACAAAAATTGGCTCATCCTGATAAAAGAACTTTTGTAGGAAAAGGTAAACTTGAAGAAATAAAAAGGTTTATAAGTGGGCGGGATATTGAACTTATTGTTTTTGATGATGAGCTTAGCGGATCACAAATAACTAATATTGAAAAAGAGCTGCAGGTAAAAACCATTGACAGAACCGACCTTATACTGGACATTTTTGCCTCACGTGCCAAAACCGCCCAGGCAAAAGTTCAGGTAGAACTTGCGCAATATCAATACATTCTTCCAAGGCTTAGAGGCATGTGGAGTCACCTGGAAAGACAGGGCGGTGGCATAGGCAGCAGAGGCCCCGGGGAAACAGAAATAGAAACAGACAGGCGGATAGTAAATGATAAAATTTCTTTGTTGCGTAAACGTTTAGCGGAGATAGACAAGCAGGCCAGCACACAACGCAAAGATCGTGGTGAATTTATAAGAGCAGCGCTGGTAGGTTATACAAATGTTGGCAAATCGACCTTAATGAACCTGCTTAGTAAAAGCGATGTGTTTGCTGAAAATAAATTGTTTGCCACATTAGATACAACAACACGTAAGGTTGTTTTTGAACACACTCCTTTTCTTTTGAGTGATACGGTAGGTTTTATAAGAAAATTACCTCATCACCTGATAGAAAGTTTTAAGAGCACCCTTGATGAAGTTAGGGAAGCAGATGTTCTACTACATGTCGTTGATATCTCTCATCCAAAATATGAAGAGCAGTATGCGGTAGTGAATAAAACCTTACAGGAATTAAAATCGTTTGATAAACCTGTCATCACCATTTTTAATAAAATGGATCTCTATGAAAAAAATGCCTTTGACGAATGGTTGTCTGATGAAATTAAACAGGAATTGTTGCTCGAGCTTAAAGAAAGATGGGAAAGAGACACCAATGGCAATTGTGTTTTCGTGTCTGCCGTGGAAAGAAAAAATATAGATGCCTTGCGGCAAACAATTTTAAATAAAGTAAGAGAAATCTACCAGGTTCGATACCCTTATAAAGCCGAATTTTTCTTCTGATCACTCGCCTGGTTACCTGCTTTATCAACATGATCATGCTTGAGAAGAAACAATACAAGTGGCATAAAGTAGCAAGCAGGATGCATGAATTGATTTTTCCATCTAATGGCTTATTGCAAATTAAGGTTGATGGTAAAGATATTTGTATAGCAAAAGTGAAACAAAGCTTACATGCATGTTCAGCAAAATGTCCGCATGCGGGAGGCATTATAGCTAATGGATTTATTGACGCCTCTAATAATGTTGTTTGCCCTTTACATCGTTATAAATTCAGTTTAGCAAATGGAAGAAACGTAAGCGGAGAAGGTTATTATCTAAAAACTTATCCTATTGATCAGCGTGAAGATGGAATTTATATAGGAATTGATAAAAGCCGGTAAGTTGGAACAACTCAATAATAATAATAAGACTCACATTCAACTATTAAAAGCACTTGTTGGCCTTTGTGTAGTGTTGAATTTTAGTGGCCTGTTTATCACCATCCTTGGCCCTGATGGCACTTTATATGCAACCATTGCCAAAACAATGGTGCAGCGCAATAATTATGTCGAGCTATTTGCGAAGGGTGCAGACTGGCTTGATAAACCGCATTTACCTTTTTGGATTACGGCCATTTCTTTCAAATTATTTGGGTTTACCACATGGGCTTATAAATTACCCGGCGTATTATTTTTATTCATGGGCGCCTGGTATACGTATTTGTTTGCGAAAGAATTCTACAATAAAGAGGTTGCATTGTGGTCTGTAGTTATTCTACTTACTGCACAACACATAATTATTTCAAACAATGATGTAAGAGCAGAAGGATATCTCACGGGCTTCATTATTGCAGCTGTATATTATTTTTATAAAACCATTCATCTAAAAAAAAATTGGCCTTTGGTGTTAGGTTGCGTGTTTGCAGCGTTAGCAATAATAACTAAAGGGATGTTCGCGTTAATACCAATCGGCGGGGCAGTAACAGGTGGTTTAATAGTTGATAAAAGATGGAAAGAACTATTTCATCTGCGATGGATACTTGCAGCAATTTTAATCTTAGTTTTTATTTTACCCGAAATATATTGTTTGTATTACCAGTTCGATCTTCACCCGGAAAAAAGAGTTTTTGGTAAGCAACATGTTTCTGGTGTTAAATTCTTTTTTTGGGATAGCCAGTTTGGAAGATTCTTTAATACCGGACCAATAAAAGGCTCGGGCAATGTCTTCTTTTTCTTACATACCACCTTATGGGCATTTTTGCCATGGTCAATAATTTTGTATTGTGCATTATTTAAACAAGTAAAGAATCTATTTAAAAGAAATACGGGTGACCATGAATGGTTCTCATTTACAGGAGCGATGCTCACATTCCTTCTTTTTTCTTTATCCAGGTTTCAATTACCACACTATCTAAATATTGTGTTTCCTTTTTTTGCCATTATTACTGCCTGGTATCTTTTTAATTTGAAAGAAGGTTATAGAAAATATATTACTGTTGTCCAAAATATTCTATTACTTTTTCTGAGCCTTTTACCAATACTATTATATGTGGTTTATGCTCGTGCTTTAGACTGGATTCTTATTGCTGCACTGACAATTGTTTTGATTTTAGCATTATTACTCCCTGTAAGGTTTATTAGTAACTTAAAAGAACGGCTCATAATCAAAACGACTCTGGTTGCTGTTGTTCTAAACTTATTCTCAAACTTATATTTTTATCCATCCTTATTAAAGTATCAGTCAGCCAGTGAGGCGGCTTTATACGCCAATGAATATTATAAAGATTTACCTATAGTTCAGGTCAACGGGTTCTATTCACCGCTGGAATTTTATGCAAAGCAAACTGTTTATACCAGTGATTCAACCCTAAAAGAGGCACCTGCAATACCTTACTTAATTTATATTGCCTCTACTGATACCTCTTCTTTAAAGTTTACTAATCTTCGGTATAAGCAAGTACAACATTTTAAAGATTTCAGGATAAGCAGGCTAAGCTTAAAATTCATTAATAGTGCCACTCGCCCAACCACACTATCTGACTTTTATCTTTTTATCGTTAACCCTTGAACATTCGGGAAATTGTTTAATATTTTTGCAGCCATGCAAAAATTGCTATTTTTGCCACCCATAAATTTATTCCTCCTTAGCTCAGTTGGTTAGAGCATCTGACTGTTAATCAGAGGGTCTCCCGTTCAAGTCGGGAAGGGGGAGCTTG
>CAXSEB010000161.1:0-3009 GCA_964235805.1 uncultured Chitinophagaceae bacterium
CGGGTTCTTTTGTATAATTGAGCAATTGAAAGATAGCAATCGCGAATTTCTTCAGCATCGTTCGATGCTTTAGCTAAGGTTTGCCTATAGTAAGATAGTGCAAGGTTAGTGTTATTTAACTCATTCTGAATTTTTCCTAATTGCAACAGTATATATTGAGGCACCCAGTTATCTTTTATTTTAACCGCATTTTTGTATGCTGCTGCACAATGATATAAAGCTAAATCAGGCATATGCATTGCCAAATACATTTTACCCATGGCAAGTTGTGCAAACGGAGAAAAAATTGAATCATTTATGGAATCGAAAAACACCTTTGCTGCGCTGTATTGGTTAAGGGCTTTTATATAATTTTTGGAATTTTCAAAAATGGCTCCCTTATTGAGCACAAGCATTGCTTTTTCATATTTCATGTTATTTTTTTCAGTGACCTTGTCTGCCTGAAAAATTAATTGTAATGCTTTAGAATTATTGCCAAGACCACTTTGCGTAATTATTAATAGTTCTATTGCTTCAACTTCACCTTTGGCAAACTTTATTTCTCTTGCCAGTGCCAGCGCTTTATAACCATAGATAAGTGCTGAATCAGGCTTTATACCTTTATAATAGTTACAAAGATTATTCATTGCCGATACACGACTTGTATCATTTTTAGCAACTGACAAGTCGTGTCTAAGATTGGCTAAAAGAGTATCTTGTGCAATAGTAATATTTGCAATAGCTAATAAAATAATTATTATAATAATACTTTTTTTCATAAGCTAACCGGTAACGTTATTATAAACTCACTTCCTTCTCCTTCTTTAGTCTCCACTTTTATTTCACCGCCGTATGCCTTAATTATATCATAGCTCAGGCTCAAACCTAAGCCTGTTCCTTGTCCTGTTGGTCTTGTAGTAAAGAAAGGTTGGAAGATTTTGTCAATTACTTTTGGCGGAATGCCATTGCCATTGTCTGTAATTCTTATTTCAATGCTCTCATTTACTTTTTTGGTTTTAACTGATACTTCCGGTTTATAGTTTTCATCCGCTGTTTTCTTTTTATCGCTTACAGCATAAAATGCATTATTGTACAAATTCAAAAACACTCTTCCAATATCCTGCGGAACGATATTTATTTTGCCGATGCTTTCATCGAAATCTGTTTTAAAATCAGCATTAAAGTTTTTGTCTTTTGCACGAAGGCCATGATAGCTTAACCGCAGATATTCATCAGCCAGGGCATTAATATCGGTCGGCTCTTTTTTGCCAGAGCTTGCTCTCGAATGTTGCAACATTCCTTTTACAATTGCCTCGGCACGTTTACCATGACGAATGATCTTTTCTTCATTATTTCTTACATCTTTTGCAATTAAGATGGCTTCTTCATTATTCTTATTCTTCAACTCGTTTTCCAATTCATCAAGCAATTCTTTATTTACTTCAGAAAAATTATTTACAAAGTTTAATGGGTTTTGTATTTCATGTGCAATGCCTGCAGTAAGCTCTCCAAGCGAAGCCATTTTTTCTGATTGGATTAGTTGAGCCTGCGTTAATTTCAGCTCTGACAAGGTGTGTTCAATTTCTTTTTTTTGTTGTAGTAAAAGAGTGTTGGCTTGTTGCTTGTTGCGGTTGTTGCGGTAAAGCAGTAAAGCCAGTAACAAAAAAACACCAATTATGCCGAGTAATGCATACAGTTTTATTTGATTCCGGCTTGCCTTGCGGGCAGCTTCGAGCTCCTGCTGGCGTTGTTTTTCTTCGAACGTAATGGACAGAAGTTGCTTTACTTTTTCCTGGCTGTACAGGCTGTCTTTTGCAGCGGTGGCAAGCTTAAGGTAACGGAATGCCACAGCATCATTAGTACCTTCATAAAGGCGGGTAAGTAAATTGCTGGCTTCAAATATTCCCTGGTTATATAAGCCGTTTTGTGCGGCAGCCAAAGCTTTTTTAGCATACAAGATGGCTGAATCAGCGTTTCGGTTTTGATAAAAAAGGCTAATGCTTTTATAGGTTTTACTTACGTTTTGTAAATCTTCCACTGCTTGTGAACTTGCTGCAGCCTGATGCAGATATGTTAATGCAGCGTCCGGGTGGTTTTTGGCAGCTTCCACTTCGCCGAGGTTTCGCTCAAAATCGCCATACAGGTCATCAAATTTTAGCGCTTTTACTTTCGCATACGAACTTCGCAAAAAAGAATAAGATGAATCATATTGGTGCAGCCGCAGGTAACACTCTCCGATGTTAAGCGAAAAAATCATCTCAGCATAGGGCTTTGCACCTGGTGTTATCGTGTTATTTGCCTTTATGAAATAAGTAAGCGCCTTGGTATAATCCCTTTGGATCAGGTAAGTATCTCCGATGTTATTATATGCCTGTGCTGTACCAACAGGGTCGGCTAAACTCTCGCTTGCGGCAAGCGCCTTTTTAAAGAGCAGCAATGATTTTGGGTAATCGCCAAGCGCAGAATATGCTGTCGCCATGCGATTAAGTGATAATGCTGTGCCTTTTACATAATGCACTTTCTCAGAAAGGTCATAGGCTTGTTGCCCCAGCAGCAGCGCCGTATCAGGTTTAGAAAGGTATAGCACTCTTGCCAGGTCACCAAGCAGCAGAACCCGATTGGTATCTTGTTGAGCGGTTTGCAGTTCCCGTTTGAGGCTGTCAATAATTATTTGCTGCGCAGATATTGAGGCAAAAACAGGCAGCAGCAAAAGCAACAGGACATATTTTTTCATCAGTGCGTTAAGTTAATTATTATCATGATATTGGTAAGTTGCCCCAAACATGATTTATAGAATTTATTGGATTAACAAGGGGCTTTTATAAATTAATCATTTAGCCAATTCTTATTTACACCGGTATTTTAATCCCAAACTCCGCCCCTTCGCCTTCTTTTGTATTTACTGTTATGTCTCCGCCATGAGCTTTAATAATATCATAGCTTAAACTCAACCCCAGACCAGTTCCTTGTCCTGTAGGTTTTGTTGTAAAGAATGGTTGAAAGATTTTATCAACCACTTTCTGTGGAATG
>CAXSEB010000161.1:3019-5784 GCA_964235805.1 uncultured Chitinophagaceae bacterium
TCTAACAGATAGCTCTACCTTATCACCAACCCTTTTTGTGCTTACTTCAACTGTTGGTTCAAATGTTCCATTCAATTGTTTCTTTTTTTCATTTACAGCATAAAAAGCATTGTTGTATAAGTTCAATAATACTCTTCCAATATCTTGTGGTACCACTTCTATCTTACCAATGCTTTCATCAAAATCTGTTGTAAAGTCTGCATTAAAGTCTTTGTCTTTAGCTCTTAAGCTATGATAGCTTAATCGTAAGTATTCATCTGCTAAAGCATTAATGTCTGTAAGTTCTTTCTTGCCTGTGGTTGCTCTTGAATGTTGCAGCATGCCTTTTACAATGGCATCAGTTCGTTTGCCGTGATGATTTATTTTTTCTTCATTTTCTTCAAGATCATTTGCTATTGCTTTTACTTCTTCAATATTTCCCTTGTCCAATTCTTGTTCGGCATCTTCAATCAATTCAGCATTAACATCAGAGAAGTTGTTGACGAAGTTTAAGGGGTTTTGTATCTCGTGTGCAATGCCTGCTGTAAGTTCGCCAAGGGAAGCCATTTTTTCTGATTGAATAAGTTGTGCCTGGGCCAATTTTAGGTTTTCTAATGTCTTTTGTAATTCGTCTTTCTGATGTGTTAATTCATCGGTTCTTTCAAGAACTTGTTTCTCTAATAACTCGTTTTGCGCAGCTAAAATTTGTTGCTTTTCAAATTCTTGTGCTACCGTCTGCTCCGAAAGTTTCTGCACCTCTATCAACTTAGTTTCTAATGAACGATTCGTAAATGCGAAATCAAGAGCCAGGAATATAGACGTCGCTATAGGCAAACTTAAAATTCCTAAATTGAAGGTTATATGATAAAAATTAACCGGTAAATGATAAAATGGAGAAATAAGATAAGCTCCAATATTAAAGCCTGCAAAGGAAACAATAAAGCCGAGTGCACCTGCAACAAGTATAATAGCTCCTTTCTGTTTACGTTTAATAGCCAGAAAACTTGTTCTTGCACATTCTATTAATATAGCATATGACAACAAAATCATAGGAAAAATCCAGCCAGAATGGTAAGGCCAAAAATGCAGAGGAATGCTCACCAACATACAGGCAATCAAAATTTGGTAAACTAACTTTTTTTTGTATTGGGTAAGTGAGTATAGCGCTTTTAAGAAGAATAAGTTACCCAGGGAAAAAAGAACAGAAGAACAAAAAAGTGAATATATTTTTACTTCTGCAGTATGAGATGTATAAGCTATAATTGTTAATAAAGTAGTTGCTAAGAATGTAAAAGCGTAAAGACTAAAAAACAGGTTAGCTCGTTTCTTCGGATAGAATATAAATAAAGCAAGATGCAGGATTATCAGGATCAGGTATAAGCCTATTTTGTAAACATCAACGAAGAATGGAATAGTATCTGTACTTTCTTTTGTGGCCTCGTTAGTAGTATTGATTACAGCAACAAAACAAGGGTTAGGTCTGCCCGCGAAGGTAAAATAAGGGACATTTTTTTTAAAAGCATATCGTACCGCTAAAAGCTGATAAGGCTCTTTACTAAAGCTATTAGAAATTGGTTGACATAAAGGATCAAATGTTTTTATCTCTTTTTGATGAGCGCTTACTTTGCCAAACGTGTATATACGTTGTCCATTTAAATAAATTTCAGAAGCTCCCGTTTGTGCAATCATCATCACCATTGGCTGCTCCATTAGAGAACTATCTATGTGCAAATGCAATCGAAACCATCCAATGCCTGGTTCCTTTAATTGAGGCAGATCATAAACATCTTCAGTGGGATTAATGCTTTGCCATTGTTGGTCATTTAAATTCGAATCTGCCCAATCAGGATTATCACCGGCATGGAATTTCCAACCTTTATGTAATGTAATTCCTTCTGGTGGAAGTTTATTTAAATGAAAAACATCAGAAGGTGAAGCCTGAGAAAAACACTCAACTTTCAGGAGAAAAATAATTAGGAAAAGGCTTAATGAAGTCTTCATAATTTTTTTAAAGATGTCTTTCGGAGGCAACTGAATTGTGAACTTGGCAAACTCCCCTTCCTTGGTATCCACTTTTAACTCTCCGCCATGTGCTTCTTGTCTCAACCATGATTTATAGGATTTATGGGATTAAAAACATTTTCACATAAATCCTTCGATCCCATAAATCCGGGTTCAGACATTTGGCAATTCAATTACAAATTCTGCCCCTTCACCTTCCTTTGTTTCCAGGTTTATTTCACCACCGTGTGCTTTTATAATATCATAGCTGAGAGATAGCCCAAGCCCCGTTCCCTGCCCTGTTGGCTTGGTTGTAAAAAAAGGCTGATATATTTTATCTAAAACTCTTTGGGGAATGCCAACGCCATTATCTTTTACGCGGATAATTACTCCTGAACCCCGCCCAGCCAAATAATCCGGATGGCCGCCTGATGTAGGCGTAAGAGCTTTTGTGGTAACGGAAACCGTTGGCTCGTAATTTTCAGCCTGCGTTGATAAATTCAGATTCTTCTTTTTTTCTGATACAGAATAGAAAGCGTTATTAAATAAATTTATAAGTACCCTTCCTATATCCTGTGGTGTTACGCTTATTTTGTTGATGTTTGGGTCAAAGTCTGTGTTCATGGTTGCATTAAAGCTTTTGTCTTTTGCTCTAAGTCCATGATAACTCAATCTTAAATACTCATCAGCTAAAGCATTAATATCTGTAGGTTCTTTTTGCCCTGTGCTCTTTCTTGAATGTTGCAACATACCTTTTACAATAGCATCTGCACGCTTCCCATGGA
>CAXSEB010000162.1:0-1831 GCA_964235805.1 uncultured Chitinophagaceae bacterium
TGTCTATGGCAAGCTGGCTTCTTAAAGCATCAAGCCCTTCAAACTTTTGTTCTGCACGCAAAAACTTTTTTATAAACACTTTAATTGGCTTCCCATAAATGTTATCATCAAAGTCGAAGATATTAACTTCAATCCTTATATTCATGCCACCAACCGTTGGCCGCAGGCCGATGTTCATCATTCCGTTTAATTGTCTTTCGTTAACTAACACCAGCACTGCATAAACACCATTCCCGGGGATCAGCTTGTTTTCATCAAGCAGTTTTATATTGGCCGTTGGGTAGCCAATGGTTCTGCCAAGTTTATCACCTTCGGTTACAATGCCTTCAAAAAAGTAGTCATATCCTAAGTATGCATTTGCCGTTTCAATATCCCCTGAAGAAATTGCTTCCCTGATCCTTGTGGAGCTTATCACCATATTATTTATCACGTGTTCAGGAATTTCCTTTACTGTGTAATTATATTCGTCAGCATACTCTTCCAGTAATTTATAATTGCCATGCCTTTGTTTTCCAAAGCGATGATCATAGCCTATTATAATAGTATGCGGATGAAACTTATCTACCAGAAACGTTTTAATGTAGTCCTCTGCCGTAAGCAATGAAAATTCGTGTGTAAAGGGTACAATTACCAAATGATCAATACCTTGCTTTTCTATCAGGTCAACTCTTTCTTCAGGAGTGTTCAGCAACGAAATCTTTGCTGTATCCTTTAATGAAGAAAACTTTTTAGATTCCACAACCATCCTCGGATGCGGATGAAAAGTAATTATAACTGATTCTCCGTTAATGTTATTTGCTTCTTCTTTAAGTAACCGTGTTATTTGCTGATGGCCGGTATGCATGCCATCAAAAGTGCCAATAGTTATTACAGCGTTTTTAAATGCTGGTAAGTTATTAATATCTCTATGTACCTGCATAAATAAGAGCGGCAAAATTAAATTAGATAATTGATAACTGAAGATTGATAGTTTTACAATTGGTAATGAAATTTGAAGGCTGAACATTACTTTTACAAATAACCACTCTTATTTTATACTAATAATAATTGATGTCTCTTTATTCCAAACGTGGTGTATCTGCACAAAAAGAAGAAGTGCACGAAGCAACAAAGCATTTGAACCAGGGATTATTTCCAAAAGCGTTTTGTAAGATATATCCTGATTATCTAACAAATAATGATAACTACGTAAACGTAATGCACGCAGATGGTGCTGGTACAAAAAGCATTCTTGCTTATTTGTATTGGAAAGAAACAGGTGACATCTCAGTTTGGAAGTCAATTGCACATGATGCTATTGTAATGAATCTTGATGATTTATTATGTGCAGGAATTTATGACAACATAATTTTTAATTCAACAATTGACAGGAATAAAAACCGCATTACCGCAGATGTGCTGGAACAAATAATAAACGGTTCCCAACAATTTTTTGACAAGATGAAATCGTTCGGTATCAACATCCGCTACCTTGGCGGAGAAACTGCTGATGTTGGAGATGTTGTAAGAACAATTGCGGTAAACGGCACAATGACTGCCCGTTGGCCAAAAAATAGAATAATCACTAATGAAAAAATCAGGCCCGGAAACGTTATTGTAGGATTATCCGGTTTTGGAAAAGCTGTATATGAAGAAACTTACAACAGTGGTATTGGAAGCAACGGGCTAACGTCAGCAAGGCATGATCTCCTGAATAAATTTTATGCAGAAAATTATAAAGAAAGCTACGATAATTCGTTGAGTGATGATGTTGTGTACATTGGTAAACATAAACTCACTGATCTTCTTTCACATCAACAACCAAATAACAATATTCAAAATAACCCGCAAG
>CAXSEB010000162.1:1841-5783 GCA_964235805.1 uncultured Chitinophagaceae bacterium
TGATGCAGACTTGAACATCGGGCAGCTTATTTTATCACCTACACGTACGTTTGCGCCACTTATTAAGAACCTGCTTGAAAACGATTTTGATAACATTTACGGTATGATACATTGCAGCGGAGGCGGACAAACAAAATGTTTAAAATATCTTCCTGAAAATATAAAGGTTATAAAAGACAATTTATTTGAGCCCCCTGTAATTTTTAAAATGATACAGGAAGCCAGCGGATCAGATGAAAGAGAAATGTACCAGGTATTTAATATGGGTTGCCGTATGGAAATTTATACCGATGAAGACTTTGCTTCGAATATCATTTCCCGTGCAGCAAATTTGAATATAGATGCACAGGTTATTGGCAAAGTTGAGGAAAGTGATAAAAAAGAGTTGGTAATTATTACAAAGCAGCGAAAAATGCTTTTTTATTGAACACTTTATTACCTTTAAAATACTATCATAGCTTTTAACTTTGCAACGTCTATAATTAATTCAATATATGGCTGAACCAATTTTAGAATTAAAAAATGTAAACATTTACCAGGGTAGATCTCTGATTCTTTCTGACGTAAATATTATTGTAAACAAAGGGGAGTTTGTATACCTCGTTGGCAAAACCGGTACAGGAAAATCAAGTCTTTTAAAAACTTTGTACGGAGACCTTACTTTGCAAGAAGGCGAAGGCATAGTTGCAGGATATAACCTTAAGCACATGGACTGGAAAAAAGTACCTTACTTAAGACGTAATCTTGGCGTGGTTTTCCAGGACTTTCAGTTGCTGACAGACAGAAATGTAAACAATAATTTGAAATTTGTTTTAAAATCAACTGGCTGGAAGGACGACAAATTAATGGATGAAAAAATTGCTGATGTGCTTGATAAGGTTGGCTTAAAAACGAAGGGATTCAAAATGCCTTTCGAATTGAGCGGCGGCGAGCAGCAAAGAGTTGACATTGCAAGAGCATTATTAAATTCTCCCAAACTTATATTAGCAGATGAGCCTACGGGCAACCTTGACCCGGAAACTTCTGATGAAATAATGCAATTATTGTTTCATATTAGCAGGGATTATGGCACTGCAATAGTTATGGCAACCCACGATTATATTGTTATAAATAAGTTTGCTGCCCGCACAATAAAAACAGAAAGGGGAAAGGTTTGGGATAATGCAAGTATTTCTATGGTATAACTCAACCTTATTGTCTCCGCCTGATATATCTATGTTGCGATAAAAAGCTAAAAGATCCATTCTATAAGTTGCCTTGCATTTTGTTCGTTATTATATATGGGCAAAAGTAGTTGCCTGCGCATTTTAATATCATCCATAGTGAACGGAAGGTTATAAAGATTTGTGATGATTTCTTTGAAAGAACCTTTAGCAGTTGCAATACTGCACAATGTTTGTAAACCACTGCCATCAACACCTGCATTATTTATAACACAAAACCTGCCATTGAATAATGCATTCAACAATTTTATTTTTATGCCAGTGGTATTAAAAGATGGTAAAACGTTTATTTGTGCTTTTTTTATCAGTTCATCCATTTCCTCTTCATCTGGGTTGGCAATTAAGCAAGTATTGGTATTTTGATGCATTAGGTTGCGCAACGTTTCAGAAGGATTTTTACCTGCCACAACAAAAGGAACATCGATCTCGCTAAATACATTCTGCAGCAGCCACATCACTGCATTTTCATTTTCACTTACTGATAAGTTGCCATGGTATAAACAATAATTCCCTTTTCCTATTCTTCCATTAATAGAATTGTATGGAAGAAATACAGGAAGATACCTGATGTCAGCTGCGTTAAATACTTTTTGATAAATTTCTTTATCAGCAAGAGTTACAGAAATAAAAGAAGCCTTTGAAGAAATTGCTTCCTCATATTTCCTAAGCAACCTGCTCTCATTTAAGAAATACAGCTTTTTATAAACAGATCTTTCAGATTTGGCGAGTTGGCTGTAATATTCAAATTCTACATTATGAAGACGAACAAAAACCTTTCGGTTTTTTAGAGCATTGTTGAATAGATATAAAGTGCAATGAACACCTTCCAGTAAAACCGGGTGATCATCTTTTAATAAATTCTTTAATAAAACTTCGTTTCGCCTCGAATTTACAATGTATGGCAAACCAAAAGAAAACCCTTTTATCCCGGTTTCACGTTTGTAATAAATTACTTCTTCACAATAACTATTTAACTCATCCTGCGTTTCTCTTCCATATTTAAAGCAATGAAGGTGTATTTTTATTCCCTGTTTATGCAACGAAGTTATCTTATAAAAAAGATCGAAAACACCGCCGTAGTTTGGAGGATAGGGAACATCGAGGCAAACAATATGTAAGTGCTTATCCAATATTATCTTTATAAAAACTAATTAGTTTTTTTTCTTCATTCTGCCAGTTATACATTTCCCGTGCCTTAATACAATTTTCTTGCAGTTCTCTATAAAGCGACTCATTCAACAACAATTCGTTTATCTCTGCAGCAAGATTTTCTTTACTGGTATCATTAACCATAACACCAACCTGGTACTTATTGTTTATTTCCCTGTAAACCGGGAAGTTGACACAAAGCTGTGGCACACCGGCATGTATATAATCAAAAAAACGGTTCGCCAATGAATAATAATTGCTAAGACCTTTATCATCAAACAGCGTTATTCCAATCCATGCGTTTAATGTTATTTCCTTTAACTGTTGTGGCAATAGCTTGCCTTTAAAAAAAACTTTTTTATCAAGATCATATTCCAGTACTAACTTTTTGGCCTGCTTTAAAAAATTTCCATCACCGCAAATTATCAATGAAGCATTTACCTGTTTCATTGCCGGGATAAGGCTTTCAAAGCACCTGCCTTCATTAACTGCTCCCTGGTATACAATATATTTTTCTTTTTTTTCAGGAACACTTATGTCCTGTTTTAAAGCAATACTTCTTATCACCTCGTATGCAACTGCATACATTCTTTTAAATTCATCAGCTATCAAATGGTTAACTGTATACCCATGTATAAATTTGGGAACAGTAAATTCTTCGATAGTTTTCCAGGCCTTGTAAACCAAAGGCCGGGTTACCACTTCTTTCATTTCACAAAACAATTCGTGGGCATCATAAACTCTTTTTATTTTTTTTATTTTAGAAACAAAATAACAAGGTAATATAGTATCAAGGTCAATAGCGCATATGCAATCCATATTATTTAATAACAGGTAAAAAAATAAGCGGATATTATATTCTGCATAAAATAATTTGCCTTTATTAAATAAACAACGAAGTCTTATCTGTTGAAATGGTTGCTCAGTGAGAACTATCGATTCCTTCATCCTTCTGCCTACAAGTTTTACTTTATAACCTGCGTTAGCCAAAGACGCACAAATACGAATCATTCTCTGGTCGTAATTAAGGTCGTTAGTAACGGTAAAGTAAATTATCATTCAGTAAGGCAAGTTTAAATTAACAAGCGCCGGTTCATTGCGCACATCGATATATCTTTTCTATTATCTCCACAGTTTTTAATCCATCTAAGGCGCTCGTCATTTTATTATCGGTGTTTTGTAAAGCTTTTGTAAGGTCGTCGTATACTTTATCGTGGTTACTCATACTGCCCTGGTAAAAACCATAATCGTTTGGCGGAGTTATATCAGTACTAAGTTTTAGCTCATAATTCTCAATTGCCTGGTATTCCAGTTTATTAAGATACTGTCCACCGATTTTTACTGTTCCTTTATCTCCAAATATTGTAAATGAGCCTTCCATATTTTTTTTGAAACTATTAACTGTATAATTTAATGTGCCTATAGCACCGGATTGCATTCTAAGGATAACGGCTCCTGTATCTTCAATTTCAATATAAGGATGTGAAAAATTTTTAGTAATTACTTCTACTTCCTGTACATCGCCTAACATCCAATATAAAAGGTCTATAAAATGACTGAATTGTGTGTA
>CAXSEB010000163.1:0-5759 GCA_964235805.1 uncultured Chitinophagaceae bacterium
TGCACTGGTAACAACGCCAGAGGCATTCACTACTATATCAACATATACTTTGGCATTTTCATTAAACTCATCCTGCATTGAAGGAAAATGAGTAGGTCTTCTGCCGGATAAGCCACGGACAACACTTACACCACTTCTTCCACCCGGCGAACTGCCATAAGAATCTGGTTTGCCATCAAGACTTCCTGCGTCGCCGTTGCCGGTTTTGTAACCCTGGTTTCTATAGCCATTATCCTGCGCAGCACCATTACCTCCAGTACCGTTTCCACCTTTGTATAATGGCAATTTCGGCTTAGGCGGTAAAGGAGTTGCAGTAACAACCGGCTGGCTATTATTTACTTTAAGAGGCTTTGTTATTACTTCCTTTGCAACGTTTTTAGCATCAGGATTTATTTTGCGGGGCTTTACAACAGGGGCAGCTTCAGGATCATCAGTTTCATCAGCGTTAATATTCTTAGCAGGTTCTTCTTTTGCAGGCGAAAATTTTGCCTGCGTATTTACAGGTTTGGCTTCCGGAGCCGGATTGCCTTTAATCATTGGCTGTGCATCGCCTGAACCTTCCTGGTCATTGCCAAGATTTATTTCAATAAGATCCTGTGCTACAGGCGGGGGAGTATTTTGTAATGGCCAGGTATATAAGATTGCAATGGCCAAAATAAACGCACAAATAAGTACAGTATAAGTAAGTGCTTTTGTATTCTTTTTTATTTCAAATGAATCTGCCATTAATGCGAAGCTTAATGAAACAATTTACTTTAAATGATCTACAGAAGTTACATGAAAACTGTTAAATCACTTGCCTACAATTTATTGCGTTCACCAAAGATCAGGTTTCCTATTCTTATTAAGGTGCTGCCCTCTTCAATCGCAATTTTGTAATCACCACTCATGCCCATAGATAAAATTGTCAACTCACAGTTATCAGTTGATACCTGCCGGTAACTATTAAACAGTGTTTTCAAATACCTGAATTCATTCCTGATCTTATCTTCATCTTCTGTAAAAGATGCCATTCCCATAAACCCCGATATCCGGATATTTTTTAGCTCTTTTAGTTTTTGATTACCGATAACATCATCTAAGTCATTTTCATCTAAGCCAAATTTTGTTTCTTCCTGTGCTATGTGTATTTGTAACAGGCAATTGATGACCCTGTTATTCTTTTCGCCTTGCTTATTGATTTCTTCCAGTAATTTTAAGCTATCTACGCTTTGAATTAAATCTACAAAAGGCGCAATATACTTTACTTTATTACTTTGAAGATGCCCTATAAAATGCCACTTAATTTCTTTTGGTAGAACTGTGTGTTTATCAACTAATTCCTGCACATAATTTTCTCCAAAATCTTTTTGCCCACAATTATATAATTCAATAAGAGCCTCTGCAGGTTTTGTTTTGGAGACAGCTACAAGTTTTACTTTGTTGCCAATTTCCTTAATAATTGAATGGTAAGCAGCAATATTCATTGTCAATAATAAGATGTATTAGATAATCATCATTTCAAAATACTCCTGCTTATTACTATTCGTTGCATCTCGCTGGTGCCTTCATAAATCTGGGTAATTTTTGCATCTCTCATCATTCTTTCTACATGGTATTCTTTCACGTAACCGTAGCCCCCATGTATTTGAACTGCTTCTGTAGCAACCCACATTGCGGTTTCACTTGAATATACTTTTGCCATCGCTGCACTTGTAGTATAATCTAATTTTTCATCTTTTTCCCAGGCAGCATTTAAACATAGCAAGCGGGCCGCTTCAATCCTTGTAATCATATCCGCCAGCTTAAACTGAATAATTTGGTGATGCATAATTTCCTTTCCAAATGCCTTACGCTGCCTGGAATATTCCAATGACCTTTCATAAGCGCCTGCTGCAATGCCTAAAGCCTGCGATGCAATACCAATGCGGCCTCCGGATAAAGTTTGCATTGCAAAAGCAAACCCAAAACCTTCATCTCCTATCCTGTTTTGTTTGGGCACTTTTACATCGTTAAATAATATGCTGTGAGTGTCGCTTCCTCTTATGCCTAATTTATTTTCCTTGGCTCCAACTGAAACGCCAGCCCAGTTTTTTTCAACAATAAAAACGTTTATTCCCCGGCTTTTTTTAGCGGCATCTGTTTGAGCCATTACTAAATAAACTGACGCTGAATTACCATTAGTGATCCAGTTTTTTGTTCCATTTAACAAATAATAATCGCCTTTGTCTTCTGCGGTTGTTCTTTGCGAAGTTGCATCACTTCCTGCTTCGGGCTCACTAAGCAAAAAAGCGCCAATATATAGTTCGCCATCTTTTTTGCCCTGTGCAAGTGGTGTCAAATAATGCTGCTTTTGCTCTTCATTACCATACTTTTCAATTCCCCAGCACACCAGACTATTATTTACACTCATGCATACACTTACGCTGGCATCAATTTTACTTATCTCCTCCATTGCCAAAACATAACTGATAGTATCAAGGCCGGCACCGCCATAATTTGTACTAACCATCATTCCCATAAAGCCAAGGTCTGCAAGCTTCATAACCTGTTCATAAGGAAACTTTTGCGCTTCATCTCTTTCTATCACACCGGGTAAACATTCATTAACCGCAAAGTCTTTTGCTGCCTGTTTTATCATTAATTGCTCTTCAGAAAATTGAAATTCCATTGTAATTATTTAAACTGCTACAAAAGTACGGCAATGGACTTAATGCGTAAAGTAAGCAAGTATCCACTTAATTAAAGGATGTATAGCATTCATTCTGTAAGACGTTCATATGAATATTACTTTTTAACCTACACCTATAAAAATTACTTTTGCAGGTATGGATATCACGTGTACAGATGAGGAATTATTTCTATTGAAACTGGTAGCAAAAGCAGCTGATAATTTAAACATGCCATGCTATCTTATAGGTGGTTTTGTAAGAGATAAAATTTTGGGCAGGGTCACTAAAGATATGGATATCGTTTGCCTTGGAGATGGAATTCAATTGGCTCATAACGTTGCTTTACTGATTAAACCAGCACCCGTTGTAAACTTTTTTAAAAACTTTGGCACTGCCCAATTGAAAATTTCTTTACCGGGTAATGATGTTGTTTATGAGATAGAATTTGTTGGTGCAAGAAAGGAGAGCTACAAATATGATAGCCGTAAGCCCCGGGTTGAGCAAGGCACTTTAGAAGACGACCAGTACAGGCGGGACTTTACTATCAATGCTATGGCAATGAATTTGAATAAAGAAGATTATGGCAATCTTATTGATCCTTTTAACGGCTTAACAGATATAAAAAACCGCATAATTAAAACACCTCTTGCTCCTGAAAATACTTTCAGTGATGATCCTTTAAGAATGATGAGAGCAATTCGTTTTGCAACACAATTAAATTTCACTATAGAAGTTAAGACCTTCGATGCTATCAAAAATAATGCGCATAGATTAAGCATTGTTAGCATGGAAAGAGTTTCCGATGAGCTTAATAAAATTATTCTTACCAAAAAACCTTCTGTTGGCTTCGACCTGTTATACAAAAGCGGGTTACTTAAAATCATTTTGCCACAAATGGTTTTGCTTGCAGGTGCAGAGTATATTGATGGCATGGGTCATAAAGATAATTTTTATCATACACTGCAGGTACTGGATAACATTTCAATGCATACAGATGATCTCTGGCTGCGCTGGGCGGCTATATTACATGACATTGCCAAACCTGCAACAAAGAAATTTGTAGAAGGTGAAGGATGGACCTTTCATGGACATGAAGTAGTTGGAGGAAGGATGGTACCAAAAATTTTTAACAGGCTTAAGCTTCCACAAAACGAAAAAATGAAATTTGTGCAAAAGCTTGTTGAGCTTCATTTGCGGCCGATAAGCCTAACAAAA
Source organism: uncultured Chitinophagaceae bacterium (assembly GCA_964235805.1). Lineage (GTDB taxonomy): Bacteria > Bacteroidota > Bacteroidia > Chitinophagales > Chitinophagaceae > Ginsengibacter. The sequence goes on from CAXSEB010000163.1 coordinate 3,867, forward strand.
GAAAACATTACAGATTCAGCTTTAAGAAGATTGTTATTTGATGCCGGAGATGATACTGATGCACTGATGACCTTATGCAAGGCAGATATAACTTCTAAAAATAAACAAAAAGTAAAACGGTATTTGGACAATTTTGATCTGGTAGAAAAAAGGCTGATAGAAGTAGAAGAAAGTGATAAACTTCGCAACTGGCAGCCCCCAATTACTGGTGAAGTTATAATGGAAGTGTTTAATTTGCATCCTTCCAAAAAGGTTGGTGATCTGAAAAACGTTATCCGGGAAGCAATACTGGATGGTGTTATTCCAAATGAATATAATGCAGCATATAATTATATGTTGCAGCAAGCGGAAGCAATGGGATTGAAACCAATACCGGTTAATTCACAAAAACACACCAATTTGTAATTTTAATTTTTATAAATGCTTATTCTTAATTTCGTTATATGGCTATCTTAAAATTTAGAATATATTGGGAAGATGATGACAGCATTTACAGGGATGTTGCTATACGCCATTCACAAAACTTTTTTGATCTGCACAAAGGCATATTATCCTGTTATGAATTTGACAATAAACACAAAGCGACTTTTTACCGCAGTAACGATAAATGGCAGAGAGGAAAAGAAATAACGCTGGAAAAGTATGATAAAAAATATGAAGCGGAACCCTTGCTGATGGTTGAAACGCTTGTGGGAAGCGAGATACGTTATACTAACCAAAAGTTCATCTATGTTTATGACTTCACAAAAAACTGGACGTTCATGGTTGAACTTATCAATGTAAATAAAGAAGAGAATTCAAAGATCAAATACCCGGGTTGCATTCGAAGTGAAGGAATAGCGCCGAGTCAATATGGTACCAAAGGCCTTATAAGTGAAAAGCTTGCTGACATAGAAGAGAAATATGACCTGAATGCAGAAGCTTTACTAACTGGTTTTGGAGAAGAAGGTGAAGAGGAAAATTCCGGTGAGGGAGAAGAAGAAGAAAACGCTGAAGAAACCGGCACACCGGAAATATAATTTGTTGAGTTCTTTATAAGCTCATGCAAATGTGATGGAAAATAAATGTTGTTTTATTATTGTTGGCCCAACCGCTTCAGGCAAAACATCCATTGGCATTCAATTAGCCAAACACTTTAATACACAAATAGTTTCTGCTGATAGCCGCCAATGTTATAAGGAATTAGATATTGGTGTTGCCAAACCTTCGTTAGCCCAGTTAAATGAGGTGAAGCATTACTTTATTAGCTCTCATTCAATACATGAACAGGTTAATGCAAAAGTATTTGAAGCTTATGCAGATGATGCGATAAAAAAAATATTTAAAGATAATGATGTGGCTGTAATGGTTGGTGGCACTGGATTATACATAAATGCCTTTTGTAGTGGCATCGATGTAATTCCGCAGATAGATGATCAAATAAAGAAAAATATTATTACAAATTTTGAAAGTAATGGTATAAAGTGGCTGCAAAACGAAATTGAAAAAGAAGACCCAGCGTACTTTCAAAAAGGAGAACTAAAAAATCCTCAAAGACTTATACGTGCGTTGGAAGTGAAACTATCAACAGGAAATTCAATTACAGAATTTCATCGCAAACAAAAGAAACAACATCCTTGCAGAATTATAAAGATCGGGGTAGCATTACCGAAAGATCAGCTTCACCGGAACATAAATAACAGGGTGGATAGTATGATCAAAATCGGTTTGCCGGATGAAGCAGCAAGCTTGTTACCTTACAAAGATGTTAATGCATTAAATACGGTTGGATACAAGGAACTGTTCTGTTATTTAAACGGTGAATTAACCTTGAATGAAAGCATTGAAAAAATAAAATTAAGTACGAGGCATTATGCAAAAAGGCAAATAACATGGTTCAAAAAAGATGACCAG
>CAXSEB010000164.1:0-5750 GCA_964235805.1 uncultured Chitinophagaceae bacterium
GGTTTAAAACAATTTAATTTTACAAAAATTTAAGTGAGATTAATATCAACCATACTCTGCGTGTGCTTAGTGTTTACATCATGCGCCAATCTTGATGTGTTTGAAAAAACAGTTTCTATTAAAGGGCAAACATGGTACTATGATGATAAGCCTTCTTTTACTTTTAGCATTACTGACACTTCATCTTTATACAATTTATTTATTGTTTTAAGGCACACTGATGCCTACCAATACAATAACATTTGGCTTAATGTTAGTTCACGTTCACCTGGTGATTTGGCACGTTCTCAAAACATTAACGTAAGCCTGGGTAGCGATGCAAAGGGATGGTTTGGAAATGGCATGGATGATATATTTGAGTTACGCAATAATATTACCCAAGGACCAATACCTTTTAAAAAGCCAGGCAAATATACTTTTACAATCAGCCAGATTATGAGAGAGAATCCACTTAGCAATATTTTAAATGTAGGTATAAGATTGGAAAAGGTGCGGTTATGATAGTCCTATAAACCAGGCTTCTCACACTTGTAATTATAGCATTTATCTTAAAAGAAGTAAGACGTAAGAGCTACCATCGATGAAATCAATGTTTAAACCCAAGCGGATACGGACAATATTTATAGTGTATTGGATTTTACTTGCCTACATTATTGCAGCGTTGATCTATTGGTTCATTCTTTTAAATCAGCAAAATAAAAAGATGGCTGGTTACAAATACGAGTTGCAAAAATTACAGGCTGGTAACAGTCGGGAAGCCGGATTGATATATACTGAAAGACATAGAAAGACCATTCAGTATCTTAGTGAAGGGATAACATTCCTGATACTAATTATTACTGGTGCCGTGTTTGTTTTTAGAATTGTGCGCCGTGAATTTAAGCACTCACAGCAGCAACAGAATTTTATGATGGCTATTACGCATGAGCTTAAAACGCCAATTGCTGTCACAAGGTTAAATCTTGAGACGCTTCAAAAGCATAAGCTTTCTGATGAGAAGCAGCAGCAGCTTCTTACTAATACTTTACAGGAGACAAACAGGCTTAATGATCTTTGCAATAATATTTTACTTGCAAGCCAGCTTGAAGCAGGAGGTTACCAGGTAAGTACCGAAAATATTAATTTATCTATGCTGTTACAGGATTGTATAAATGAATTCAGTGTAAGATTTCCACAAAGATCTATTGAAAGCGATATCACTACAAACATTCATTTTACTGCAGACAGGGTGCTGTTTCAAATTGCCATTAATAATCTTTTAGATAATGCTATTAAATACTCTGGCAAAGAAAGCAAGGTTTTCGTAGAGTTGAAAGATGATGGTTTAAAAATAAACCTCTCTGTAAAAGATAATGGTAAAGGCATAGCTGATGAAGAAAAGCAAAAGATATTCAATAAGTTTTACCGTGTTGGCAACCAGTATACCAGGGAAGCAAAAGGAACCGGGTTGGGTTTGTTTTTAACCCGCAAAATTGTTAATCAGCATAACGGAAGTATAACAGTTTCCGATACTCAGCCACATGGGAGTACCTTTGTAATTAGTTTGAGGAAAGACCTTATGGGTTGATTTCTCAGTTCAATTAAATGAGATGATTGAAAAGAAATATTCAATATTGTTGGTAGAAGACGAGGAAAATTTACAGGAAGCTTTAAAGCTTAATCTTGAGTTGGAGGGATATGAAGTAACTGGTGTAGATGACGGCGCAGAAGCTTTGAATGCTGTACAAAATGAATATTTTGATTTAATTATTTTAGATGTAATGCTTCCGGAACTTGACGGAATAAGCGTTTGTGAAAACATACGGTTGCAAGGCAACGAAATCCCAATCTTAATTCTTAGTGCTAAAAATAGTAGTGCCGATCGTGTATTAGGCTTAAAAAAAGGTGCAGATGATTATCTTACTAAACCATTTAACCTGGAGGAACTTTTACTTAGAGTTGATAAATTAATTCATAAGAGCAACAGGATTTCTCAGAAGGAGCCGGTGACAGATATATATACTTTTGGCAAGAACAGCATAAATTTTAAAGCCTTGCAATCAACCAATAAAGAAGGAATAGTGATACCGCTTACCAGAAAAGAAACTATGCTGTTAAAACTTCTTATAGAAAATAAAAATGAGGTTGTTCCCCGTGAAAAAATTTTGCAGGCTGTTTGGGGTTATAATGTTTACCCAACAACAAGAACAATAGATAATTTTATTTTAAATTTCCGCAAGTACTTTGAAGAGAATAGTCATAGTCCTAAATACTTTCAATCTGTAAGAGGTATAGGTTATAAGTTTACTGAAAATTAGGTCACCTGTTTATCAAGCAAAGAAATTACTTCACTTGCCCTGGCATATACATCATGCCTTTGATACGCTGATGAAACCGGCGCATATAAATTCACTTCTATATTTTCCAGTAACGAAGACAGCATTAAAGTTGTGCTTAAGCCAACATTATGTTTACCCAAAAGCTCATTAATTTTTTTCTTTGTAAGCTCTTTTTCAGGAAAGTTTAATTTGCCAGCCAGGTATTTGCGTAAACAATTATTAAGAGTCGAATAAAAGTTTTCGTTATCGGTCAAAAGCATTGCTTTCGCCTCAGATAACGGATTAAGCGGAACTTGCATTGCTTCGGCGCTGGCTGGTTGAACTGGCTGTTTAATAATACTATCCCGTGCTGTTAAATCAGATGTTTTCTTTCCTCGTTTTCTCATAAATAAAGCAAGCAATCCCACAATTACGAATGCTGCAATGGAAAATAAAAATCCCCAATTCAGGAACTTACCGGAAGCTCCGGGTTTATTACCAGTTAATCGTTTTATTTGATTAGCAAATGCCGGCGTTAATCCAAAACCTCTTTTTACAGTAATGGTTAAAGGCGTAGTTGCAAGTGTTTTATAATTTTGTGCAGTAACATCAAAGTAACTAAAGTTGATAGCAGGAATTGTGTATTTGCCTGGCTTAGAAACGGTAAACGGATAGCTGAATTTCTTTTCACCTCTTAACGGCACCGTAGACTTATCAAGGCTTTCACTCGATTTTGGCTCAAACGCTTCTATGCCCTGTGGCCACACGATGTCTGGTGCATTTATCATTTCCATGTTGCCACCTCCTGAAATTGAAACGGTCAGATTTCCTGCCTCATCAGTGGTTAATTTATTTTTTTCGACGGCTACATTGATCTTAAAAGTACCAACAGCTCCTTTAAAATCTTTCGGCTGATTTATGGCAGGTAAAGGTTTTACAATAATTGTTTGAGGTTTACTTTGTATAGTGATTTTTTGATTTTCTATACCTTCAGCAGGTGTGGCGGCATCAACAAACTCGTGCAACATATCATAAAAAATATCGCCTTTCTTTGAATCAGCGTATTCCGCTTTTATAAAGGTGATGTTATTCTCCACTTCTATTGCATCCAAATCTATACTGCCGGCCTGTAAGGGATAAAGCTGCACTTTTCTGAGTACGTATACCGTATAGTCCCGTCCGTTGTATTTTTCTGTGGTTGTTGAATAACTATCAGGCATCTCCATTTCGCTAACCGAAAAGCCATTAAAAGAAGGTGTTTTAATAAGACTGCTTTCAGACTTTAATCTTGTATATAATTTATAAGTTGCTACTATCGGCTCACCTACATAGCACGTTGGTTTATTCACCTCAAGCCTTACAAAAAGATTTTTCTTTATCTTCTCCCTCAGGTCTTCCCCTTTATGTAAAATGTAATCGTCATATTGGTGTACAGACGGTGCAGGAAGTACATCTGCCATTATATTACCGAAGGGAGAAACGGAAGTGCCGCCTAATGTACTTACTGATGATTTGTTGGTAACCTGCACAGACAAGCTATTTGATAAAAAGGTTTTGCCATTCACTTTTGCGGTAGCAGGCGGAAGCATATAATTACCCGGCCTGTTTGGCTTAAGAATAAATTCAATGGAGACATATTGTTTTATGGCGCCATTTATATCACTCATGCTGCTTTGTTGGTTTGGGCCGCTTACAACTAAAAAATCTTTAAAAGAAGGAGGTTCAATTTGCTCCACGTTTGATGCGTTCTCAACTAAATATTGGATTTGTAAGTACTCATTTTTGCCAATGCGCTTATTGGGGCAAACCGCTGAAAATTTTACCTGGGCTATTGATATGAAAGGTGTAAACACAATAACATAAAGCAGCAATCTAAATACATATGTGCCCTTTATCAAAGTGCGTAAATTTTTAGTCATTTTGAAAGAGAAATCTTTTCAAAGACAAAATTAATCTTTACTAAAAAATAAAAACGCGGTTTGATAAATAAGATGCTGTTAAAGCCTGTGGCTATAAATCTCCTAATTGCGGGCGTAAAACAATATCTTCCACACACGCCTGTGGCGAAAGCTGAGAACTGGAATAAACAGATTGAGCAATATCGTTAACCTCCATAATCCTCTCTGGCTCTACGCCACTGCCAGCCCAGGATGAAGTAAATACCGCCCCCGGATATACTGTAGTTACTTTAATATTATAAGGCTTCATTTCTTCCCTTAGGTTTTTACTAAAACCCATTAACGCAAACTTGCTAATGCTATAGGAGCCACCGTTTGCATACGCACGCAACGCTGCAATTGAGCAAATGTTAAAGATATGACCATGTTTATTCTCCATCATTTTTGGCAATAGTAACCTGGTTAAATGATAAGCACTGTACAAATTTATTTCAATCATTTTTTCAAGCGCTCCTTCTTCTTCATTATAAATACTTCCCGGGAAAAAATCTCCTGCATTATTTACGAGAATGTCTATTACAACGCCTTGCTTTATTACCCAGTTTCCAAAGGCTGTCAGCTGTGCTTTATCCCTGAGATCTGCAGAAAAAGTTGATACTTTAATGTTACTGTTCACTTTACTTATTTCTTCTGCAGATTGTAAAAGTGCCTTTTCATTTCTTGCGATTAAAAATAAATTGTAGCCATTTGCCGCAAACTTTTCTGCAATTCCTTTACCTATTCCCCTGCTGGCACCGGTTATAACTACGCTTTTACTATTTTCTGTTGTAATATTTTCTGCATTCATAACGCAAAAGTTTGTGCTGTAAATTTGCAAACTTATCATGAATAACAGAATTAACAACACGGCAGCCAAAACAAAATACAAGCATCTGTTTTTTGATCTTGATCATACTCTATGGGATTTTGACGCAAACGCAAAAGAAACCCTGATGGAAGTGCACCAGCTGTTTAAGCTTAGTGAAAAGAATATTAATTCTTTTGAGCTTTTTTACTCAACCTATTTAAAATACAATGCTATCCTGTGGGATCGTTATCACAAGGGTTTTATCACCAGTGAAGATTTGAAATGGAAACGCATGCGGCGTACGTTGCTTGATTTTAAAATTGGTGATGAAATGCTGGCCAAAGAAATCAGCTCCAAATTTTTAGATCTTCTCCCTACAAAGAAAATTCTGTTTGAGCATACAATAGAAATATTAGAATACCTCGTTGTAAAAAATTATACGCTTCATCTTATAACAAATGGATTTGAAAAAACACAATGGAACAAAATTAACAATGCTAACCTGTCAAAGTATTTTACTCATGTAATTACTTCGGAAAGATCAAATGCAATTAAGCCGGCAAAGGAGATTTTTGAATATGCAATAAAAGTGACCGGTGCAAAATTGCGCGAGAGCATTATGATAGGAGATAACCCTGATGCGGATATACAAGGAGCGATAAATGCAGGTATGGATAACATTTTTGTAAATCACATTGGTATTTCCAT
>CAXSEB010000165.1:0-5741 GCA_964235805.1 uncultured Chitinophagaceae bacterium
CTTTCACGAAGTTCTTTTAATTCTACTTCAAGATTTTCCCTGTAATCCGCTTTGCTATTGCTTTCTATGGATAAAGCAGCTTCTTTGCCTGCCGCTACGCTATCATATAATTCATTAAAAACAGGCAATGTTGCATCACGGAATCTTTTCCACCAATCCAATGCACCACGCTGTGCAGTAGTGGAACAATTTGCATACATCCAGTCCATTCCATTCTCAGCAACAAGAGGCATTAATGATTGTGTAAGCTCTTCAACAGTTTCATTGAAAGCTTCTGACGGTGAATGTCCCTTTTCACGAAGCACTTCATATTGTGCTGCAAAAATTCCCTGTATTGCTCCCATCAATGTTCCTCTTTCACCTGTAAGATCACTATAAACTTCTTTCTTAAAGTTTGTTTCAAATAGATAACCACTGCCTATGGCAATACCTAACGCAACAACTCTTTCAAACGCTCTGCCTGTTGCATCCTGGAAGATTGCATAACTGCTGTTTAATCCACGGCCTTGTAAAAACATTCTTCTTAAAGATGTTCCGGAACCTTTTGGTGCAACTAAAAAAACGTCAACATCAGGCGGAGGAATAATGCCTGTTTGATCATTATAAGTAATTCCAAAACCATGAGAAAAATATAAGGCTTTGCCAGGAGTTAAATGCTTTTTAACCGTGGGCCACATGGCAATCTGGGCGGCATCACTTAGCAGGTAACAAATAATGGTTCCTCTTTGCAAAGCTTCTTCAATATCAAATAAAGTTTTGCCTTCTACAAATCCATCACGTACAGCTTTGTCCCAGCTTTTAGAATTTTTACGTTGCCCAACAATTACATTAATACCATTTTCTTTTTGGTTCAATGCCTGTCCGGGCCCTTGTACGCCATAACCAATAACCGCCACCACTTCATCTTTCAGCACTTGTTGCGCTTTCTCTAATGGGAACTCTTCTCTTGTTACAACATTTTCTTCGGTGCCCCCGAAATTTAATTTTGCCATGATTATTTATTTTTGATTTATAAATTTAATTGCTTCAATTTTTAATGATATTAACTATTCCAGATCCTTTCTTTCATTGAAAGATATTTTGTTTCCAAACGGGTCAATCACTTCTACACACCAAGATTTATAAAACGTTTCTTCAAAACCAGGCCTGTTATTTTTATACTGTTTTTCAATTAGGATATTATGATACTCTTTTAAACCTCTACACCACAAAAATACTTTTGCGCCGGGAGTTGCATCTCCGTGATGTTCGCTTAGGTGAAGTGTAATTCCTTCTCTTGAAACTTCCATATACACCGGCATGTTCTCTTCAAACGTATGTTCCCATTCTATTTTAAACCCCAACCAGTTAATATAAAATTCAATTGCTTTTTGATAATCAAATATTCTTAGTATGGGTATTACTCTCTGAACAATCATCTAAAGAACTATTTTTATTCTTTCCTCTTTGCTTACAATTATTGTATGAGAAAATGTTCTTCACAAGTCTCTCTCTAGGGAGATTTAGAGGGTTTTCTTACATCGAGAATACCTCATCCTGCTTATCCAAATATTCATTTTCCACTACTTCCTCGCTGGGATCCAACCTTTCAAACTGCCTGATCTTTTCGTGAAACCCTTTGCTATTCTTAATTATGGCGACTCTCGCACTTCTTACAAATTCAATTAAACCGTAAGGTTCCAGCACAGCTACCAATTTATCAGTCTCCTCATGGTGGCCGCTTGTTTCAAATATGGTGTAGTCCTTTCTAATCACCACTGCTCTTGCGCCATGCTCACGGAGCAAGCGTTCTACCTTTACTTTTTCCGCGATCTCATCTGTTGGTACTTTGTAAAGCGCAAGCTCCTGCCAGATAATTTCATCATTGGTATTGTAATATACTTTTAAAACTTCCACCAGTTTTTCAATGTGCCGGGCAAGTTTTTTTACTACCTCTTCTGTTTCATTTATAACGATAGTAAACCTATGAATGCCGGCCACTTCTGAAGGCGAAGTATTCATACTATCAATATTTATCTTCCTTCGGGAAAAAATAATAGCTATACGATTCAATAAACCAATGTGGTTTTCTGTATAAACAGTGATGGTGAATTCAGGTTTCATCACTGCCCTTTCCAAAGAAGATGGAGACCTGGTGTCAACTTTATTTTTTTCGATGCTCATTGAATTGAGATTTAGTTCTAAGTCCTCGCTTCAGGGAGGATTTAGGAGGGTTTATTTACTTCAGCCTTATCTCTGCAACACTACATCCTTGGGGCACCATTGGGAAAACGTTGTTCTCTTTCCCGACCATTATATTCAGCAGGTATGGACCATCGTTATCAAGCATTGCCTTCAATGCATCTTTTAATTGTTCTCTTTTATCAACCAGTGTTGCTTTTACGTTATATGCTTTTGCTAACGCTACAAAATCAGGACTAACGATATTAGTAAATGAATAACGCTTGTCATGAAATAATTCCTGCCACTGGCGAACCATCCCAAGAAAACGGTTGTTTAAAATAATAATCTTTACATCAAGATCCGTTTGCATAATAGTGCCCAATTCCTGCAATGTCATTTGAAAACCTCCGTCGCCAATAATAGCAATAACTGTTCTATGCATTGCGCCAAACTTGGCTCCTATGGCGGCTGGCAGGGCAAAGCCCATCGTACCTAAACCACCTGAAGTAATGTTACTTTTCGTTTCATTGAACTTTGCGTAGCGACACGTAACCATTTGATGTTGTCCAACGTCGGTTACCATGATGGCATCACCTTTTGTCAATTCGTTCAATATATTTATTACCTCGCCCATAGTGAGTTCATCGCTTGATGGGTTTAATTCATTATAGATAACAGCATCAATCTCCTTCTTCATGTGGTCATAAAAATTCTGTATCCATCTAGTGTGTACCCTCTGCTCAACAAGATCAGTAAGCAATGGCAAGGTTTCTTTACAATCTCCCCAAACACCAACGGTTGCTTTTACATTTTTATCAATTTCAGAAGGGTCTATGTCAAGATGAATGATCTTTGCTTGTTTTGCATATTTATCTAAACGGCCGGTAACACGATCATCGAAACGCATACCAATGGCAATTAACACATCGCAATCATTGGTCAACACATTCGGCCCATAATTTCCATGCATACCAAGCATTCCAACATTTAGCGGATGATCTGTTGGCAATGCACTTAAGCCAAGAATTGTCCATGCTGCAGGAATGCCGGCTTTCTCAATAAAGGCTCTGAATTCATTTTCGGCTTTGCCGAGAATTACACCTTGTCCCCAAATCACAAATGGCTTTTCCGCTTTATTAATAAGTTCTGCAGCCTGTTCAATATATTCTTTTCTTACAATTGGTTTAGGGCGATAACTGCGAATAAAATCACATTTGGTGTAACCTTTATAATCGAACTTTTGCAATTGTGCGTTCTTGGTAATATCAATCAAAACCGGCCCTGGCCTGCCGCTTGAAGCAATGTAAAATGCTTTTGCTAACACCGATGGGATTTCTGTTGCATCTGTAACCTGGTAATTCCATTTGGTAACAGGCGTTGTAATATTTATAACATCGGTTTCCTGAAAGGCATCTGTTCCTAACAAGTGCGCATATACCTGGCCCGTAATACAAACCAACGGAGTACTGTCTATTTGTGCATCAGCCAAACCTGTTACAAGATTAGTTGCACCCGGACCACTGGTCGCAAACACAATGCCTGTTGCGCCAGAAGACCTTGCAAAGCCTTGTGCAGCGTGGATTGCACCTTGTTCATGCCTTACTAAAATATGCTTAAGCTTTTCCTGGTAATCATACAGGGCATCATAGATGGGCATGATAGCACCACCGGGGTAACCAAATATTACCTCAACATTTTCTGCAATAAAGGCTTCAAGTACAGCTTCGCTTCCGCTTATTTCTATAGATTTTTTAGCAGGAGCTATTTTTTCTTTTGTTAATTCTAATGTATCCATACAATTTTTTAAATGCTTATTACTTTTTGAATCCAATTCTCTCTCTTGTTTTCCAAACTTGCTGAGATAAATCTTTATCTACTTTATCATCCAACAAGTTTTCAATTGCTTCATATATATCACTCAATTGCGCATCATGATTACCGACTCGATAATCTAATTCCTTTATCTGTTTTAAGAGATCAGCATATTGGACTGCAAATTTTCTAAGAGCAACAAAAGCTCTTACTATTGCAATCTTCATTTTAATTGCAGTGTCACTTCTAAGAATACTGGCAAGCATTGTTATGCCATGTTCTGTGAAAGCGTAAGGAAGTTTTCTTGTTCCCCCCCAAGTTGATGTCACACTTTGTAACTTCAAGTTGCTTTTATTACTTGATATCACAATTTGTGATGATCCATCAAACTGATTTTCAGTTACTTGCTCACATGAGGTCACAGTTTGTGACCTCATGTCATTCCATTCCTTTTGAGAAAGTCTAAACATAAAATCAATTGGGAAACGATCAATATTTCTTTTACCGCCTGGTTTAAAATCCTTATTTCGACATCATATAACTTCGCCAGGTCAAAATCAAGCATTACTTTTTGATCTCTGATTTCAAATATTTTTGTTGTATGATTTGTAAATCCATAAGAATGTTTAAACATAATCTCACACCCTTTACTTGTCCATTTTTAATTTATAATTTTGAGCCAGATATTATTTTTGCAGCTCCTTATCAATTTCTTTAATTATCTCTCTTATTTGATTTGCAAGTTCTGCTTGTTGTGTTTTTCTCTCATTAAAAGATTTTGCATAGCGTAAAATCTGATACCTCACTGCAGGATCATTGAATAATTTTGAAACATGTGTTATATTTGAATCTGAAATACCTTTAGAACCGATATAGTTATCATAATCATTACCTCTTTTGGTATAAAGATTTTTGTCAATATCCTCTTGAAATGGAATAGCAATGGTAAATAAACTCATTAAGTCCTTTGCCAGTTCCTGATTTGTAATTAACCGTAAATACCCCGAGGATTTAAAACTTTCGAAACGCCCATTATTAGCAACGTAATAATATGTATTTGTTAGATGCCAGCTATTTTTATCAACATATTGGGTATCTATTTTATTTGAATTAATTTGTTTCAATACCGTGTTATAATAGTCCACCGTTGGCTGGAAATATTTTATGTTTTCATCCAGTTTAGCTGCTTCTGTTTTCAAATCTTCTTTGATGCCGATTAAAAATTCTCTTTCAATTTGATTTTCATGTCGATTATCATTCCAGTTATGAAACATTAGTGTTATGCTTACTGCAAATACAATAATTAAAATCTCCAGCATCACTTCTTTTATTTTCTTTTTCCATGGGAGTTCTCTATTAATCAATGTATGTACGGCTTTCTCTGAATGTTTTATTATCTTTTCTTCTGACATTGCCTTGCAAATTTAATTGCTTAACCTTCATCTGTAACACAACCTTCTGCGGCAGTAGTAACATATTTCGCATACTTAAATAAAATTCCTTTTGTAGCATTCAGTGCCGGTTGTTTCCAGTTCTTTTTTCTCTCTTCAATTGCATCCTCAGCAACTTTTAACGTAATGGTTTTAGTAGAAACATTTATTTCTATGATATCATCATCCAGAACAAAAGCGATTAATCCACCATCAAATGATTCGGGAGTGATATGACCAACAACGAGCCCATGGGTGCCACCGCTAAATCTTCCATCAGTTATTAAGGCTACACTTTTTCCTAGCCCTGCGCCAATGATAGCAGAAGTTGGCTTA
>CAXSEB010000166.1:0-2354 GCA_964235805.1 uncultured Chitinophagaceae bacterium
TCAACAATTTGTTATCACTGCTGCCATTATATAACGGGTTTAATGTAAGTGCTGCTGCGTTTTCACCGGGCATGAATATTACATTTATATTAGACACATTTCCTGAACCGAAAACAGTTGAAAGGTTGTCTGAAACATTTATATTATTAAGTGCAACATTGCCCAGGTTCTTAACATAAATTTCATAAGTAAGATCTGCGGTTTTGTTATCTACTTTTGTGGTGTTCACCAATTGTTTTGTAACACCAAGTGATGGCGTAATGCTGGTATTATCAATGGGCAGTTGGCCATTTTGAAAAGACTTTGCACTGTCTAAAGTGTTGCTAGTAATGTTGTAATTATAGTAGTAACAATCACCTGAAAAATCCGAACCAGTAATTTCCAGCTGCCCGTTTAAATAAGCAATGCCAAAACAATTTTGAGGTAACGTTTGTAAAAAGGTTGCCGTAGCGTTGGTAGTAGTGCTGCTATAGTTTGTAATCTCATATAATTTTGATGGAAAGCTGCCGAGCGTAGCAAACATGCGGCCATTTGGTAAAATTGTAAAATCTCCGCTCGTAATACTTGTAGGAAAGTTTCCGGAAGGGAACTGTACTGAACGTGAGTTAATTACAGCGCCTGTGTTAACATCAAACTTATCCATATTGCAGCGCCCGGTAGAATCGTTATAATCTGAAAAGGACCAGAGATCCCCGTTGTTATCAAATTCAAAATTATTGGAGACATAGCTGTAAGAATAATCAGGAATTGTATCAATGAAGGCGGGGCATGAAATGTTTGCAGGAAGGCCTATATCAAGCGCCCAAATTTTTGTATTGATACCACTTCTTATATCAGCTACATATATTTTATTATTCTTAGGGTTGTAAGCAATAAACACAGCAAAAATGTCTGGAAGCTGGCGTGCAAGGCTGCAATTAATTATAAGAGATGGCAGTGTGTCAAGTGGATCTTTTATGAAGGAAAATTGGGGTTGCCCGCCGGTGCAGGAACCACTTCCAAAATTAACCAATACGGAGTTTTGCGCAATTAATTCATTGGTTAGAAATATAAACAAAACCAAGGTAAATAGCTGTCGAGTAATTACTTTCATCATCAGTAGAGTTTTTATTGGGCATTAAGCAAAAATCTGGATTATAAAGCCGGGTCTTGTCTGATGAAATGTTGGATGATGCAGTGTACCGAAGTTTCAGGAAAAAACTAAAGTATTTGAGACCATAAATATAATAATTACTTTTTAGATTATACAGTGCAGTTGTGTGTTTTAATTTTTAAGATTTAAGCGTTATAATTCTATTATTTACTTTTTATTGTGGGTTTGTGATGTATAGGAAAATTGCAGGAATTCGCTATGTAACAAAGTTTATTTGCTTCCTTGTGCAATTCCATTGCTTTGTCAGTCATTGATCCATCACTTATTGTAATACAAGGATACAAGGTTACTTCGGTAAAGTGTCCGCCTCCATCTGCAGTTTCAAGCATAATAGCGGTGGCTTTGTCTTTGTATTCATGCACAACTACGCCCGCTTGGGAACACAGGTGCAGATACCAAAGAAGATGACAGGATGAAATTGAGGCCAGCAGTAGTTCTTCGGGATTATGCTTTGTCTTATCGCTGTTAAAGGCAGTATCAGAAGTGCAAAGTATATCAGCCTTATTTTCTGCCATAACAGTAAGGCTTCTTTCGTAAGCACGGTAATTACTGGTTCCATTACCTGTGTTGCCTGTCCATTCGGTAGTTAATCTGTATTGATGTTCTTTAGCCATTGTAAAAAATTTAAGGTTATAGATAACGATTCAATGTGTTAAATCGAACAAATTGTTCGTATTATTTTTAAAGTGTAAGTTTCTTTTACCTGGTAAAATTCCTAATTTGTTTTGTCCAAAACCGTAAAAACTCTGTGTTGTTAAATTTGGTAGAATTGCTTAAGTAATGTTGAATCAAATTAATACCTTCGAAATCTAATTCAATTCTTATCAATCCAAACTTATCTTAACTCCAAAAAATCTAACTTTTATGATCGGATTCAACCTGTACAAAGCCCCGCCTTTTCTTTTAGAAAAAATGAATGATATCTGTAAACTTTTACGGCAAGGGAAAAATGAATATGAGCAAGTTGCTGCATCTATCACCGATAAAGATCTGCGAAGCACAATGCTTACTCTTGCCCTGGAAAGTAACCAATATGCGAATGAATTATCTTCTCAAATACAAACGTTAGGCGGAGTTTCTCAAATGCAAGAGACAGAAGAACCCGGAGTAAAGGATGAGCCAAGGAACTTTAGTGATGAGTATGAAATTTTGACCTTTTGTAAATCAAATGAAAAGAAAATGATCGGTGCTTACCAAGAGA
>CAXSEB010000166.1:2364-5681 GCA_964235805.1 uncultured Chitinophagaceae bacterium
AGGATTACGGAAGATGATACGTTATCAACTAAATGAAATGTTGTGTGCGTTTATGCAGGTAAAGCAATTAAGCGCTCTAAAGTTTCACTAATCATATTGCGGGCTTTCTTCATTCACTTGCTCTCTACTCTTTTGTAAAAGTATAAGGATCATATTCAAGGAAGTCGTTCACTTTTACATCCATAGAAATTACTTTTCCACTCTCAACTTTAAACTTCAATGGAAAGATGCCATATGCAGGATTGCTGTAGGTAAGTAGCCATTCATCTTTATCAAGATACTGCAAAGTTGCTGTAAGAGCGGCGCTGTTAGAAAAATGTACAAGCAGGTCATTTTTGTTTTGTGTGATATTAACCTGGCCATACAATTCATTTTTATAAATTCCTGTATAATTACTGACATTTATTGACGGCCTGCCACCTTTTAGCCTTGCCTGTAACCGTTTCACTGTTTGCAATGTTGTATCAAAGTCTGGCCTGTCACGCTGATAAAGCTGGCTGCTGCGGTTTACATATGGTACATCGAGATACGCATCAAGAACCTGGTAACGCAGTGCTTCAAAAAAATCCTGGTTGTCGTTATTTGTAAGAATAGAAATGCCAAGATTTTCTTCTGGCACAAAACATACATTTGTAATAAAGCCATCAGCCCCGCCTGTATGTTCATAAACCTGCCTGCCATTATAATCTCTTTGAAAATTTCCCAGGCCATAACCAAAGTAATGGGTTGGCAACATTGCATTTTTATTACTGTTTATAATCGTTTGCATTTGCCGCGTACGCCGCAAAACAGGCCATGATATTAATTGGTGACCTTGATATTTACCGCTGTCTAATTGCAGCAACAGCCAATGTGAAATATCTTTAACACAACTTACCATACTTCCTGCGGGTGCAAGATTATCAATGTTATCATAAGGCAACTCTGTTAATACGCCGCTGAAATTATTTGTATAAGGTTTTGAGGCATTTGCTCTTTGACTCATGCCTGCACTAAGAGGATACGTATTGCTCATACCAAGTGGCCTGATGATGCTGTCAGATACGTAAACTTCCCATGGCTTTCCGCTTACTTGTTGTATCACTTGCCCTGCGGTTAAAAAACAGCTATTACAATAGCCGAAAGATTGTCTGAAATTTTTAGACGGCTTAAGAAATTTCATTTTATCTATAATCTCTGCACGGGATAATTTAGTATCCCAAAAAGTAAAATCTCCCTGGAAGGTCTTGGTGCCAAGATGATGCGAAAGCATATCTTTTATATTTACAAGCTGTGTTGTATTAGAATCATAAAGCCGGTAATTTGGAAAATATTTAATGATCTTATCATCAAGCGATAATCGTTTATCATATTCAAGCTGCGCCAGGCATGTAGCCGTAAAAAGCTTACTGTTGCTCGCTATCATAAACAATGTATTCTCATCTACAGGTTCATGAGTTTTTATATTACGTACGCCAAAACCTTTCATTACCACTATTTTTCCATCTTTCACTATTACAATAGCAAGCCCCGGAATTTCCCATTGCTTGATTCCATCGTGGATATATTTATCAAGGCTATCACGAACAAATGAAGGCTGTGCAAATAATACAACGATGTGTAAGCAAAAGCAGGTAAGGATCAATAATATTTTCATTTCTCAAAAGTTGAAAGCGATCAATTATTAAAACTAACAATGATTTGCGAATAGTAGTTGCTATAGGAGTTAGAATATTTATCTAACTATAATTGCAAAAGAATTGAATCTACAACATTGCATCCTTAGTTTTGAAGGAAACGAAGACAAGTGCAGCAGGTTAAATTAGTATTCTTGAAATATTAAATCATCAAACATCTTGTCTTAATACCTCCAACGGAGATCTGCTTAACAATCCCCTGCTGTTTACCAGCCCTGTAAGTACAGTAAGCATGCATACTAAAGCAAATAAAATAAATACAGGAGCCAGCTCCGGGTTAAATGGTGTATCAAAGGTATAGTGCGCCAGCGCCCAACTTGCTGCAAGCGCTAATACAATGCCGGTAAGAGCGGCCAATGCGCCAAGAAAGAAATATTCTAATGCTGTAATAGTAAAAATTTGTTTGCGGCTTGCACCAAGTGTACGAAGTAAAACACTTTCCTGCAGCCGCTGGTATTTGCTTATAAACACAGCAGATATTAAAACAACTATGCCGGTTATAATGCTGAAGCCAGCCATAAAGCGGATTACAAAACTAATCTTACTCATAAGATCGTCGAGTATATGCAATACAAGGCCAAGATCGATGATAGATATATTTGGGTATTGCTTTACCATTGCCTGTTGAAAACCTGCAGAAACCTGCTGGGATGGAACTCTTGTAAGCAACACATGAAATTGAGGTGCTTCTTCAAGCAAACCTTTGGGGAACAACACTAAAAAGTTTGTTTGTATCCCCCGCCAGTTAACTTCCCGCAAACTTCCAATTACGGTTTGCATAATTGCGCCCTGCACATTAAACGTCATGGTGTCGCCAATACTTACGCTATTTCTTTTTGCAAAATTCTGTTCTAACGAAATAGCAGGAAGGGCTGAGCCATCTATAGTTCCGTGCCATTTGCCTGCTGTAATTTTTTCGGTTGAAGTTAATGAATCTCTATAGGTAACACGATACTCCCTGTCGAATAGCCGACGTGAAAGTTTTATGGTAGAATCTTTTTTCACTTGTTCACCGGTTATCCCATTTACATTTTCAAGCCGCATGTTTACAATAGGTATAGTTTCCTTTACAGGCAATGCGAATTTTCGTGCAAGTGCTGTTACGCCTTGCTTCTGGCTTGCCTGGATATCAAACAAGACGATGTTTGGCTGGTTAACACCGGCAGATAGTGATATATGATTAATTAAGATCGACTGTACAAAAAACAATGTGCAAATAAGCGCAGTGCCCAAACCGATTGATATTATAAGTATGGTTGTTTGGTTATTTGGGCGATATAAATTAGCCAGCCCTTGTCTCCATAAATAATTCCATTTGGAGGGGAAAAAACGCCTCACCAGCCACATCAGCAAACGTGCTATTGCTGTTAAGATCAACAAAGCGCATGCGATGGACGCAGTAAAGGCAAGTGCCTGTTGCCATGTAGCCATCTGTATATAAGTAAAGCCGACAACGAAAATAATAATCAGCGCATACACGAGCCATTTTGTATAATCTCTCTCAGGCTTTGGCGTATCATACGAAACTCTTAAAGCATTAAGAGGTGAAATTCTCCTGATAGAAAGAAGTGGTAACAAAGCAAACATAACAGAAATGATAACACCTAAGGAAAGGCCTTGCAAAATCGCCATCCATGAAAT
>CAXSEB010000167.1:0-5351 GCA_964235805.1 uncultured Chitinophagaceae bacterium
AAAAAATAAAGGTGAGAGGCTGGGGCAAATTGATGTTCTTTCAGGATTTAAGGTTCGTGTTGATATCGATGAGCATTATATCTCAAGGATATTTAATGATCTTGTTGGCGATTTTACCCTTGCGGATAAGACGTATAAATTGAAAATAAAAAAAGTGTTTACACAGGTAACTAATGGCCGCTTCCAGGTAGATATGGAATTTGTAGACCAGGTTCCGTCAGGCATTCGCCGAGGGCAAACATTGCAGATTGGTCTTGCATTAAGCGATGAAACGCAGGCTGTGGTTGTACCTAAAGGCGGCTTTTACCAACAAACTGGAGTCAACTGGATATTTAAAGTGAGTGAAAATGGAAATGTTGCGTACAAGGCTGATATACAGTTAGGCCGCCAAAACCCTGATTATTATGAAGTATTAAGCGGATTAAAACCAGGTGATAAAGTGGTGACATCAAGTTACGAGAATTATGGAACTATGCAAGAACTGGTGTTGAAGAAACAATAGAATCCCTAAAGGGATTTTGAAACAAGTTTAGATTGTAAGTCATACTATATATAAAACAACTGTTTATGAGAAAAATTATTTTAAGCCGCTTGTTTGTAATTGTGTTTTTATGTTTTACGTCTTTAATTATACGAAGTGAAACGTCATCATGGAAAATAACAAAGTGTGCAAACAATAAAATAGGTAAGGCCTTAATCTCACCTCCTAATGAAGCCAATAGCTATAAGGCCGCAGGTTTTTTTATAAGGATATAACATCATAAGCTTTAAATCTTTCAATAATAAAAATAAAACCAATGATAAAAATTTCTGAATTAGAAAAAATTTACAGAACTGAAGATGTAGAAACAGTGGCATTAAATAAATTATCCTTTGAAGTAAGAGAAGGAGAATTTGTTGCAGTAATGGGTCCGTCTGGTTGTGGTAAATCCACCTTGCTTAATATAGTAGGTCTGCTCGATGACCCGGATAGTGGCAGCTTTATTTTTAACGGTATTGAAGTAGCTGACTTTAACGAACGCAAAAGAGCTGATTTGCGTAAGAGAAACATTGGATTTGTTTTTCAAAGTTTTAACCTTATTGATGAACTGACGGTTTTTGAAAACGTAGAACTGCCTTTGATTCATCTTGGTATACAAGGGCTCGACAGGAAGCCCAAAGTTGAGGCTGTTCTAGATAAAATGCAGATCATGCATCGGCGTAATCATTACCCACAGCAGCTTTCAGGCGGTCAGCAACAGCGTGTTGCAGTAGCAAGGGCAGTAGTTAATAATCCCAAATTGATTCTTGCGGATGAACCTACCGGCAATCTTGATTCATCAAACGGAAATGAAGTGATGCAGTTGTTAACCGATCTTAATGAAAAAGGCACAACTATAATTATGGTAACACACAGTGAGCATGATGCAAGATACAGCCATAGAATAATCCGTATGCTGGATGGACAAACCGTTACAGAAAATATACTGGTTTAGGCACACTTGAAAACGTTATGGCTTACAATTAATTCTCATGCGCAACTTTATCCCAACGCCCCTTAAAACATGCTAAAGAATTATTTTAAAATAGCGATAAGAAATCTTATTCGTAATAAGGGATTTTCATTCATTAATATATTTGGATTGGCCATTGGCATGGCAAGTGCTATCCTTATTCTTCTCTGGATAGAAAATGAGGTAAGCCATGACAGGTTTCACGCAAAAGCTAACCGCATATACATTGCAAACAACCGGGATAAGTTTGATGGTAAAGAATGGGCATGGAGCCAAACTTCAAAGCCACTTGCACCTGCGTTGAAGCAGGATTACCCTGGTATAGAAGATGCGGTACGGACTAATCATGCAGCCTTTCTCTTGTCTGTTGGTGAAAATCACTTAAACGTTCATGGTTATCTAACCGATCCGGGCTTTTTAACCATGTTCAGCTTTCCGCTTGTTGCAGGCGATGCTAAAACGGCGTTAAGCGATAACTATAATATCGTAATTACACAAAAATTAGCGAAGAAATTATTTGCGAATAATGCTGCAATAGGTAAGGTGATTCGCATAGACAGCACAGATAATTTTACCGTTTCCGGCGTGCTGAAAGATTTGCCCAACAACACCCGCTTTGATTTTGAATATCTTTTGCCCTGGGCATACATGACCAGGATTGGTGCGGCAGATAGTAACTGGGGAAACAACTCAGTGAAAACTTACGTGCTGCTAAAGCCTGCTGTAAACCATACAAATTTTGATACCCGAATACAGAATATAGTTATTGATCATACAAAAGACAAAGAAAAAACAACTGCCAAAGTATTTACACAACCTCTTAAGGATGCATGGTTATACTCCAAGCAAGAGAACGGCCAATACGTAGGAGGCAGAATAGAAATAGTGAGGCTTTTCGGGATAATCGCTGCTTTCATCCTTCTAATTGCATGCATCAATTTTATGAATCTCAGTACCGCACAAAGTGAAAAACGTGCAAAAGAAGTGGGCATTCGTAAAGTTGTAGGCGCACAAAAGAGTTCACTTATCATGCAGTTTATTGGTGAAAGTATTATACTCGCTTTTATTGCTGGTTTTATTGCAGCACTGCTGGTAATGCTTAGTTTACCAGCTTTTAATAAATTAATGGGCAAAGAATTATTTATCGATTTTACCCAACCTGTTTATTGGCTTTTTGCAATAGCCTTTATTTTGTTCACAGGGCTGCTTGCTGGCAGTTACCCTGCGTTTTACCTTTCATCTTATCAGCCTGTAAAAGTCTTGAAGGGAACTTTCAAAGCAGTTAACGCATTAGTAACTCCACGTAAAGTTTTGGTGGTGCTGCAGTTCACATTTGCTATCACATTGATCATCTCTACAATTATTGTGAAGCACCAGATAAACTATGCACAGGCACGAGATACAGGATACTCAAAAGATAAACTTGTCTATATAAACATCCAGGGAGAAATGGATAAACATTATGATGCAATAAAGAATGAGTTGCTTTCAAAAGGCGCTGCCGTTGCCGTAACAAAATCAATGAGCCCGATTACTCAGCGTTACAGTGATGGCTGGGGTTTTGAATGGCCGGGAAGCACAAAAGCAGAAAAGAAAGTTGATTTTATAAGAATGGCTTCTGATGCTGATTTTACGAAAACGATGGGGGTGAAGTTATTGCAGGGCAGGGATATAGATATCAGGGATTATCCCGCTGATTCTACAGCGATGTTGTTAAATGAAACAGCAGTAAGAACAATGCATTTAAAAGATCCGGTGGGGCAAATTATAAAAGGTGATGGAAGTGAATGGCATATAGTAGGCGTAATCAAGGATTTTATTTTTGAATCTCCTTACGAGAAGATAAACGAGCTTATGGTAATGGGCCCAAAAGCGTGGTTTAATGTTATACATTTTAAACTTAATACCGCAAAGCCTGTTGCTGAAAATTTGCAAATAGCAGAGAAAATATTTAAGCAATACAAACCCCAATACCCTTTGGATTATAAGTTTGTTGATGATGAGTATGCCGCAAAGTTTGAACAGGAGCAGCGTACAGGAACGTTTGCAGCACTCTTTGCAGGCCTCACTATTTTTATTCATGCCTTGGTTTATTTGGCCTTGCTGCATACATGGCAGAAAATCGTATTAAAGAAATTGGTGTTCGCAAAGTTTTAGGCGCAAGCGTGGCTAGCATTACAACACTTCTGTCAAAAGATTTTTTAAAGTTAGTTATCATCTCATTTATTATTGCTTCCCCTGTTGCCTGGTGGGCAATGAGCAAATGGTTGCAAACCTATGCATACCGCATACACATTCAATGGTGGATTTTTGCAGGTGCAGGGATTATTTCAGTATTGATAGCTGTTGCAACGGTAAGTTTCCAGGCAATAAAAGCGGCAATAGCTAATCCGGTGAAGAGTTTGAGAACGGAATAAAAATCTTATGATAAGAAATTATTTTAAAACCGCCTGGAGATCTTTGCAAAGGCACAAGGCATACAGCGTTATTAATGTGCTTGGGCTAACCTTAGGTATTGCTTCGTGTCTTGTTATTTTTTTAGTAGTTAAATATGAATTGAGTTATGATAAATTCAACACCAAAGCAGATCGTATTTACAGGGTTACCTTAAATGCGCTTGATTTTAATCCTAGTGTTTCAATGGCGGTGGTACCTGCCATGCGTACTGATTTTCCTGAGCTTGAACAAGTATCGCAATCATTCTTTAATGAATCTGGATTAGTAACTGTTGGAGAAACAAAATACCAGGAGAAAGGGATTCTCTTTGCTGATAAATATTTTACTTCTGTATTCGATTACCATTGGCTGGAAGGTGATTTTAAAACCGCTTTATCTGAGCCAAATTCAATCGTTCTTACAGAAAGTATAGCACACAAATATTTTGGAAACAAAGAGGCGATGGGTCAGCGTATCAATCTTCAAAATCGCCTTGCTTTAAAAGTAACCGGAGTTATAAAAGATGTTCCTGGTAATACAAATTTGCCTTTTAAGGTTTTGGTTTCATTTGAAACGATAGCAGGAGAGTTAAAGGATATGATGTCAAATTTTTATGCTATTGCCGGGGGAAGCTTTGCCTATATTGTTACGCCAAAAAATTATCCTGTTGCAAAAGTGCAAAGCCGAATGCCTAAGTTTATCGCAAAGAACTGGGGCACGGATATAGCCAAAGACGCCAAGTTACTCTTACAGCCGCTTACAGATATTCACTTTGATCAGCGTTATCTTAACAATACCATCAGCTACACAACATCACGGGAAACGTATTTTGCTTTGGCTGCAGTGGCCATCCTTATCCTGATTATTGCCTGTATCAATTTTATAAATCTTGCAACAGCACAGGCTTTAAAAAGAGCTAAAGAAGTTGGTGTAAGAAAGGTGTTAGGATCAAGCCGTTCACAATTAATTGCCCAGTTTCTTGGTGAAACAAGTTTGATGGTAATTACTGCTTTGGTGTTTGGCTTACTCCTTACATTTATGTTTCTTCCAAAGGTTGCGGTATGGTTAAATGTAAAAATAAATACCAGCCAGCTCATGCACTTGCCTGTTATTGTTATGATAGCTGCGCTGGCGCTTTTATTGATTCTTCTGGCGGGCTTGTATCCTGCATTTGTACAGTCTGCATTTAACCCTGTTGACTCTTTCAAGAATAAATCCACATTCTCATTTAAGGGATTAACGTTACGCAAAAGCCTTGTGGTATTTCAGTTTGCCATCTCCCAAATTATGATCGTGGGAACACTTGTAGTGGCGTACCAGATGGATTTTTTTCAAAATAAAAATCTTGGCTTTAATAAAGATGCTGTTATTTCTTTTAACCTTCCTGATAAGTCAAAAGGTGAAGTGTTGAAGCAAAAATTG
>CAXSEB010000167.1:5361-5626 GCA_964235805.1 uncultured Chitinophagaceae bacterium
TTTTTCATCAGGCGCACCGGTGTATAATAATGTATTTACTGATTTTAAATCACCGGAAACCGGGATAACAAAAGATGATGTTACAGAGTTGAAATTTATTGATGAACCTTACACAGATATGTTTGGTTTAAAGATGCTTGCCGGTGAAAGGATCAGGCGCACTAATGCCACCGCAAGTGATACCGTTTATGATGTTGTAGTGAATGAAACACTAATTCATAAGGCGGGTATACAGGATGCAAACAAAGCCATTGGTAAACATGTA
>CAXSEB010000168.1:0-5625 GCA_964235805.1 uncultured Chitinophagaceae bacterium
CGCATAAAAAGTTCCCTGCCCATGTAAAAATTTTGGTGTGGTCATGTAATTGTATTGTATTTATTGTATTGTTGTAATCTTTAGAATCTGTTTTCTCTAATCAAGCTATCGAATGATATTATACCGATCATTTTTTGTGATTTATATCCTTCTGCATATTTTACGCCAATCATTTTACCAAACATTTTTGATCGGTAAATAACGCTGTCTAAAAACTCAGGCGATGATATATAGGTTTCGGGTTCTTCATTCACACTTACGTCCGCACTAAAAAATTGCGTTTTAAATGCCCGGATAGCTGCTAATTTTTCTTCAAAAACATTTGTTATATCTATCACAAAATCAGGCTCAATATACTTATCCTGTATATAATTATAAACATTCGCTGGTCTCCATGGTTGCTGAGCAATGCTTTGCTTTTCTTCGGTGTTATTAAAATGTGTAATAATTTTAACCAGTCCAGACAAAAACACTGCGTCTGAAACCAGTGTTGCGGAACGTCCATGATCGGGATGACGATCCTGCGGCGCATTGCATAAAACAATTTCAGGCTTATACTGTCTAAGAACTGTAATGATTTTTAATTGGTTTTCTTTATCATTTTCAAAAAAACCATCCTCCATATAAAGGTTTTCTCTAACATCAACCTGCATGATTTCCGCTGCATCCTGCGCTTCTTTTTCCCTGGTTTCCGCAGTTCCTCTTGTACCTAATTCACCTTTGGTAAGATCAATGATACCAACCTTTTTACCATTCCTTTTTTCTGTAAGTAAAGTTCCGGAACAACTTAATTCAACATCATCCGGGTGGACTCCAAAAGCCAGTATGTCTAATTTCATGCAAATAATTCGACCTTAACTACAATATACTAAATATCTGAAAATCCTATAAATTTATAAAGATAAGGTAAACGGCATAAAATGCATTTTACCCATAAAAGATATTATCCTGAATAACCATACATTCTCTGAACTTCTTTTACAAACCGTTCTATCTCTGCATCACTTCCATTGGCATCGTACGGCTGCTTTAAACTGCTTCCAAAAAAGAATGCTACTGTTTGCCAAAAGCGTGCTGTAAATCCACCTTTTAATTCTTTTATAATATCGTAACAATTGTTTCCTTTCGTTTCCCGGTTTATCAGCTTCATTAAAATTTTACCTTGGTAAACAGATAAATTAGTAAGTGGGTCAGTAAATTCTTTCTTCAATTCTCTTTCGCGACTATTAATATATTTACTAATAACAGCTTTGTCGTTCATTACTGATATATGGTTGTTGATGTCGTTAAAAACAAATGCTGCTCTTCTTGCATAGGGATAGGTTACATAGACGGCATTACGTAATCGTGTCCATTTCTCTCTTGCTAACGAGTTTTTAAAAGAGTAAACGTAGATACCCGGCAAAACACGGGCCTCTATTGTATCACCTTCGTAAACAACTGCCATTCTTATTAATGTGTCAGTAGCAGAAAAACGGGATTGTGCCTTTAAATTGTAATGAGAAATCAGCAATGTAAATAAGACCAGTAATGCCGTTATAGTACACTTATGTAAAATCGTTTTCCCCATTGCCGTAAATTTAAACTAATAAATTATTTTTTGTTGTAGAAAAACCTAAATTAATACCTAAAGTTTTAGTTAATTGGCAAGCATGAACATATAAAACAAGCCTGCGGTTATAACAGCCAACGCTAACAGTACTGCAAATGATTTGGCTTTTACTCTTTTAATTAGTGATAAGCCAATACCGGCGACCATTATTATCAACCCAAGCCATACGAAGTTTATATAAGGAAAGATGTATGCTTTTAAGGTAACAAAATCTGAGGGAATGTCAGATTCTTTAACTGAAATTTTAAATTCATTTTTATCTGTTATTCCTGTTAATCTTAAAAAGAGATTTTGAGCAAAAACCGTATCATCTTTATATGTTATTTCGAAGTTTTTTATTGAAAGCAGCGGATACGCTTTGTAGCTTGATCTGGTTTTGGCAAACACGCTTATATCAGCCACCAGTGCAGTATCACTAGGCTTAAAATGAAACCTTTCGTTATCTGGGTTCTTTAAAATATTGTTTAACACCAGGTAACCTTTAGAATAAAATAACGTGTCTTTTATCTTTAGTTCATGAACCCTGAATTGTGCCGTATCTACTGTATTACTTTTATCAGGCAAAGATGATATATAAGTAAACACATCATGAAATAAATAGTGCTTGATATCAGGATTTGAACTAAGGTTATTATCCTTCATTTTGTATACATCAGGCCTAAGGGCAAAATTTTCTAATAGTTTCCCGGAAGCATTGTCTTTCTTCTCAACAAGTAAAGTAAAGAAAGTCCTGTTTTTTTCAGATGCGGCTGAGTCACTTTCATAAGTTAAAGTATAGTCAGCCATTTGTGTTGGCACTTGTTTCAAGAGTGTAAGGTTCTCTAACGGATCTTCGGTTTGCTTGCCTGATGCATCTTTATCAAAAGGAAGAAACAAGCCTGTTTTACGGTTATCGCTTATCACGCTTTTATTTCCGGATGAAATTAACATGCCCGCTATCATTAAGCCAAAACCAACGTGTGCTATTGCACCTCCGCCCGCTTTTAAATTGCCTTTAAGTGTATTGAATAAATACGCCGCATTTGCTGATACTGAAAAAATACAGGCAAACAAGGCAAGATAGATTGCGCCTAAAAAGCCAGCGCCTTGTCTTGTGTAATCAACAGAATAAAAAACACTAAATAAAATCATTATACCTATTGCAATAGCAAAAGGCCATTTTATCTTTTTTAGAAAATACTTTTTATCTGTAACACGATACTTAAAATACTGGCTGATGGCAGTAAGTAAAGCGATAATAACAGCAACCATAACCATCACTTTGTTATAAGTGAATTCCCTGTCCTGCGGATCGGCTATATGTGTGTTAAATATCTTATTATAAACAGGCACCGAGGTTATTGCTATGATAAACATGGCAGAAAGAAAAAAGATAAGTGAACCAATAAACATCCAGAACTCACGTGATAGTGTACTTTCTTCAACATTAACTGCAGGTAATTTTTTGTAATGTTTTATATAGAGAAATAACATTGGCAACGGAAGAGCAAGGGCAAATAAACCGATTAGCACATTTGTGGCTACACCTGCCTCAGTAAATGAGTGAACAGAAGTATCTCCCAAAATGCCGGTTCGGGTTAAAAAGGTTGAGTATAGTACAAACGCAAAACTTAAAATTATAAAGAAGTATGATGCTCTTAAAGAATTGCCGGTTGCGTTAAATATGGCCATACAATGCAGGCCTGCAATCATTATAATCCAGGGTACAAGTGAGGCGTTTTCAACCGGGTCCCACGCCCAATAGCCTCCAAAAGATAACGACTCATAAGCCCATTTTGCGCCCATCATTATGCCAGTACCCAAAACACCGGCGCTAAATAATGTCCATGGCAATGCTGGTTTTATCCAATCACCAAACTTTTTATTATTAAAGCCTGAATATGCAAAAGCGAAAGGTACTATTGTGCTGGCAAAACCCAAAAACAGGATCGGCGGATGTATTACCATCCAGTAATTTCTCAACAACACATTAAGTCCCACACCATCTTTTATAAACGATAAATAATCCGGCTGGCTAAAAATTGGTCCTTCAAGTTCGTTTCGCGTAAGTACAAAAGGGCTGCTGCCAATTCTTACACCAGAAACATATATTCCCAATATCATTATCATTATAAAACATTGGGCAAAATTGATTACCGTCATAACCGGCGCCTCACGGTCCCTTCTCTTAAAAATAAGTATGGTTCCTAACACACCATGCCAAATGCTCCAAAGCAAAAAGCTGCCTTCCTGGCCTTCCCAAATGCACGCCAGCAAGTACTTTGGCTCAAGCTCTTTACTGGCATGTTTATATGCGTAGAGGTATTCAAAATAATGATTAGAGCAAGTAAAAAATATAGAAAGAAAAATTGCGAGTATAGATGCTATCTCAATAAAAAAAGTAGTTCTTGCATACCTTATCCACAAGGTTTTTTCTTCCGGAAGAACAATTTTAGATGCCCTGAAATAAGCAATTGTAGAAAGAATAGAAGTGACAAAAGCGAGCAACACAAAAAAATGCCCTATTTGCCCGGGTAATAGATGTTCATCTGCAAACTTCATGTATCAACGTAGATTATTGCCGGGTAACAGATTTTTCGAGCTGTTTTTTTTCATCTTTATATTTAGACGGGCACTTGAGTAATATATTATCGCACTCAAAAACATCACCCTGCATTTTTCCTTTTAAAACCACTCGCTCACTTTGCTCAAGCTCCGCAGGTTTAGCATTGTGATATATAACTTTTGTAGAACCGCCGATGCTGTCAACTGCGTAAAAAGATAAATAATTCGGGTCTTTTATCGCATCATATAATACAGGTTGTGTTTTATCAAGTCTGGCAATAAGATGAACATATTTTCCCTGTTTGTGCTTTGCTGAAGTAATTGTATCGTATGTTGAAAAATCAACTGAGTACATTAAAAGCGCACCAATTAATGTTGCAATTATCACTAAAATAAAAATATGCGAAGTCTTCATAAAAGGCTGTTATGCAGCAGGCAAAATTACTTTAAAATGACTTCTGTATTTTACTTATTTGTGTTTATTTAAAAAGCATTGTTAATGTTAAGAAGGTTTTCTGATTCCGACATTGATAACACCTTGAAAATGTGTAAGAATATATTTGATGTGTGTAATAATTTTATGTTGCATATATCGTTTGATGTGCAGTGACTTATCTTTGCACCATTTTTGCAAAAAGAGTGAGTTTAGTAAACAAACAGATATGACAGATCTTTCAGATTTCGACCCTAATTCCGTTGGTAAATCAAATAATAATATTTTCGGTTTACCCTTTGATGAAGAAGACGCTTCTTTAATTTTATTGCCCGTTCCCTGGGAAGTTACCGTAAGTTACAACGCCGGCACAGCTAGGGCCGCGGAGCATATTTGCAAAGCAAGTCTTCAGATAGACCTTACCGATCCTGATGTAAAAGACGGCTGGAGGAATGGATTTTATATGCGCAGTATTGATAAGAAGGTTTTGATGAAAAGTGATTATTTGCGCAAGGAAGCTGAGTTGTATATCAAATATATATCAGGTGGTGAAAAGGTTGAAGACAACAAGTTCATGTGTAAAACCTTAAAAGAAGTTAATGCAGGCAGCCTTTTTTTAAACGAGTGGGTGTATGAACAAACCAAGGAGTTATTAAGCAAAGATAAACTTGTAGGGCTGATAGGAGGTGACCACAGTACGCCTTTTGGCTTTTACAAAGCAATAGCAGAAAAGCATGGGGAGTTCGGTATTCTGCAAATTGATGCACATGCTGACTTAAGAGAAGGCTATGAAAATTTTAAATATTCGCATGCATCAGTGATGTATAATGCCTTAACTGAAATTCCTGAGCTTACAAAATTAGTGCAGGTAGGCGTGAGGGATTATTCCATTTCGGAAGCCGAATATATTAGTAACAGCAATGGGCGTGTAATAACTTATTTTGATAAGCAGATAAAAGAAAGATTATACGAAGGCGACACCTGGAAAGTGATCGTTGATGAGATTGTAAACAATCTTCCCGATAAAATTTATATT